>CAWUJC010000287.1:0-4530 GCA_963922355.1 uncultured bacterium
GTCCAGCGAATCTGCAAAGTGCTCCAGATAATTCTGGAACTCACCTGCATGATAGCCAGAACCACCCCAGCGGTAGTAGTAGCCGCTATCATCAATGTGCGTTTCCCGAGTCGGGCGACTTCCATCAATACTGGTGTAGTAATCAAAGCTCGGACAAGTTGCGGTCGTGGTTGCAAAGTTACCACGCAATGTACAGCCCGCCACCGGCGAAGCCTGTTGATGAGCTCGGGGTGCTCCGTAAATCCCCATCGCATGGCCAATGGCACCCGATTTCGCCTTGAGCACAAACTGGAAACAATCATCCGTCTTGGAGCCGAGTCTGCGCCCTGCTTCGCTCAACAACGAGTAACCGCTGACTTCACCTATCTCTCCCAGATACCAGTACACCAAATCCACCGCGTGACCGAGACCGGAGTACAACCAATCAACCTCTCCCTTTTTTCCTCTCGCTCCAGCGGAACCTCTTCTTTTGTCGCCGTTATAGCAAGCTTCGCAAGAGATAAGGCCACCGTGTACTCCTCTCTCAAAGTCTTCCCGTTGGCGGAGAAAAGTCTGGAAAAAGCGGTAGCTATGACCGACCAGAATTTCGCGCCCAACCTTTCGCTGTGCAGCCAAAAGCTCGGCCCCACGTTCCAAATTATCCACCACAGGTTTGGTACAAACCACATGCTTGCCAGCATCGAGGGCCTTCAAGATATGCTCCGCATGGAGTGGATCGGGGGTAAATATACCAACGACATCCACATCTTCTCGGCTCAGCATCTCCTCGTAATTCTGAGTCGAAAAACAGTCTAAGCCAAATTCCCTGCTTCGCTCTGCACATCTGTTCGGGACCAGATCACAAATCGCCGCTACTTCCCAACGTGGACTGCCTTGTGCCGCCGAAAGGATGCTCCGCCCTTCGCCCAAACCAAGTACGCCTAGACGGTACACTTTTTCTGAACTTGTTGGCATTATGATAGTTTACTTCTTAACGACATGCTCTTCCAAGCCAGGGTTATCCAAGGCCAATAGTTTCTTAACCAGATTTGAACTGGCCGGAGGTTAGCCCTAAACCACAGAAAGTTGAGATTCGTGAATCATGCGAGTTAACCGCTGGTGCCAAGCCACATCCCGCCACATCCCCTGAAACTGCGGACCGCAAAAGTTACTAGTAGCTATGGCGGCCCAGTTGCCCGTCTGGCAGGCTGTCCTGGTTCCCAGTTCACAAAGATCTTTGACCCAGCCCCAATCGAGCAAAGGCCAATCCTTGTAATCCACGATTCCCCAGCATTCGGTCGTGACCAGGGGCAAGCCATGTTCCGAGTTTACCTTGCCAACTTCGCGGATGTATTGGACGAGTAAATCATCCCAGTAGTCTGCCTTCTCGCGATAAGTTATCTCTGCCAGTTGCTGAACTCGATCGTAGCCACTTGGATCATTCAGCTCATAAGCATAACCAATTTCCTGATAAAACTCGGATTCGTTTGCCTGCACCATCCAGATATGAGGCTCCGCGAAATCCATAAAGGACAGATCAATCGCTTCAGCTTTTTGATCCGTGTTCAAAAATGAATAACAGAGAGGAAGCTCAGGATATTCCTGTCGAATCATCTCAATACTCTCACGCATCCAGCTGAGTGAATCCGGGCGTGACCAATCTTTAATCTCTAATCTTGTATCACTATCAGGATCAAAATAAGGAGCCCAATGATGCAAGGGCCATTCATTGCAAAGATCGACGTAAAGCAACCGATTAGTCCGATCACCAAGTAACTTGAGCGTATCCAGCCAGATTCTCGCCATATCTCGTGGCTCCTGAATCGTCATCCTTATATCGGATCGATCTCGCCGGAACCAACTGGACAGAGCAACAGAGATTTCTCTCTCTGTACAGGCATCAATGAATTCGAGTAAAGACGGCATCACCTTTACCCGATTGGGCGCAGGGCTCCCCCAATCCTGAGTGGTCCAATGAACTTCCAGATCCCAATCGGCACTAGGATTGGCCGACACCAGATGAGGAAAGGCATCGATCCGAACGGCATCATATCCCCTTAATTTCAGCCCGTCCAAAGACTCAGCCCAATCTTCATAGCCTGCTCCGGGCCATCGGCGTTCCAACCAGGAAAAATCCCACATCGTGATGGCAAGTGGGCGGGCTTGCGGCAACCTGGCGAGTAATCGATTCATCGTCGCACTGGGAACCGAAACCTAGTCTGCAAAGGTCACCCGAGCTTGCACCGCTTTCTTAGCCCCTGGAACCGTGCCAAGCGTCAGTCCCAAATTATCCCAACCTAACGCTAGCTTGTTACCTTGTTGTTCAGCCGTTACGGGAGGCAACTTTGTGAGTTCGTCCTTGTCTTTGGCCATCGCTAGACCGAATCCAATCACGGAGTCCGGCATCTTAGTTAAGAAGAAGTCTTTTGTTTCACCTTCATAGAGAACTAAATCCAGATTCGTATTGCGTTTCGTTTGCTCAATCTCCCAATGGCCCGGCTTCCCCCCAAGCAGCGCCACCGGTGCCATAATGACAAAGTTCATCTCACCGGCGCTGATGTAGACAGGATCCATTGGCTTGGAGGGCAGTGTAACCTGTGCCTGTTTGGCGGCCCCGCCAAATTCGAAACGCAACACCAACCGCTTCGCTTTGAACTTCCCTTTCTTGATCGCATCCAGAAAGAGATGACGATCTCCTCCGTTCGTGGAAAAATTCAACCCAGCTAGGACTCGGTTTTTTTCTTGCTCACTGAAAAAATTTACTGAGGCAAAATCATCCTTGTCCTTGAGAAAGCGGGTTCGCAAGTAGGCGGGTTTCTTAGTTGTTCCCCAATACGCTTGTAAATTACGTCTTTGATTCCACATGTCCCCCCGGTTCACAGTCCCCAGGGTAAAATCAGGAGTCAGCCAGGTCGTCCCAATGATGTCTGCCCCTTCGCCCTCGTCCAAACGGTCGAAGGTCTCAATCACCTCCCTCGGCTCATCCAAGCTCTGAAAATAATGTTTCAAGTTCTCGGGAACATCATGAACCCGACGATGCAAAAACGCGCCCCGGCTTTCCTGGCCTCTAGGCGGACTCGCGGGCTTTCCGACCACCGCTGCGGCGAGAAGTTGCTTCTGTGCAGGCTTCAAGAGCTCCTGATAATTCCTACTGTGCGGGCCAGACCATTGCTTCGAGGGCGGATGGTACCGCACTGCCACATGCTTCCAGGCCAAGTTGTAGAGCTCATCAATTTGTTCAACCACCTCAGGATCGGTGATGTAGTTCTTTACCTGACGCAAAGCGTTCAACGCGACGATATTGTAGTTCGGACTGTTATACTCAGTGAAAGAACCTTGTTCCTGCGTATAGTCGAGAATCTTCTTGAGCTTCTGTTTTCCATATTCCCACAACTCCTCATTCTGATACGCCTTCCCCGCCACTAGCGTAACGATGAGCGACATCATGGCCGGATTGGTATAGGACGGAGTAACATCACGACGCTTCACAGATCGCGCTGCATGCAGAATTGCTTCATCCATGCGCCTCTTAAGATCTTCAGGAAGATGTTCTTCGTGGAGGAAGCGAATTTGAATCAAATTGATACCAATAAAATCAGCCGTGTTCCCGTCAACTTTTTGCATTTCAGGAATCGTGATTTCCCAGAAATCAGGCCACAGCCCATAACTCTTGCTCTGTGGATCCGTATCCTGAGTGGGTAGAATCAGATCAAGGATACGTAAAGCCCTTTGTCGATAGGGTTCTTCCCCAGTATCCATACAAATGACAGCGTACTCGACACTCCAACGAATCGCATGCATCGGGTCCGACACCCAATTTGTTTTGAAGTTGGGTTTTGGTTTGGGAATAAGTAGGAGCCCGACTTTTTCATTGTACGGGAAATGCCAATTCTCCACCACCCGCACCAATCTCTTACGATTTCGGTCTGAGAGGGGAAAGCCGGGAGGTTGAGCCAAGGAATCCGCACCCGGGGCGGAAATGGACGGTTGCTGCTTTTTCTCTTCTATTGACTGAGCCACTTGCTGTTCATCGGCTTTCGGATCTTCTGGAGTAGAAGCGGGTTCTGTTGCTTTGGGTTGACAAGAGGACAACGAAACTATGGCCACCAGAATGATAGCGGGAAGTCCCCAACAAGAGCCTGCACTCTTCAAGAAAGAGTTTTTCTGCATCGTCATCCTACTTTGTCTCGCAACTTATGGAAACGTTATCGGCGATGATCGTGAATTCGCGCGGGCCTTTGCCTGCTTCTCCCCGCCTAACCACAAACCCGAAGGTTATGGGATCACCCGTGGCGCTAAAATCGGGCAGCTTGTCTCCCGTCTCCAAATCCTTGAAATCATCCACCTTCAAATTTTCTAGTAAAATGGAGGTTGGTTTTCCCGCTTCATTCGCATCGACGGCATCTGCTGCATTCGCCCAAAAAACAACCCCACTCTGTTCCAGTGCAACTCTGATCGCTACGCCTCCCGTAGCATGAAAATCACCTTGCAAAGAGATAGACTCGACCGCTCCCCGCTTCTCTGGATCCAGCATCCACTCAGATCGGAAGA
>CAWUJC010000288.1:0-4511 GCA_963922355.1 uncultured bacterium
CAGGTCGACATGGAGTCTCCGCTGGACCTCATCGCCTCGGACAATGCCATGGCCGACGCACCACCCATCCCCATTCCGCCCGCGCCCATCCCCAATATCGATATTGGCGCCAGCGCCCAGGATTTGGCTCCCGAACTCTCTAAGAACGACTCCTTCAACCAGCGCTCCAAATACATTCGCGAGATGCGCAAAGCCTGGGGCCGCGGCGGCACCGGTCGCACGCCGGGTAGTGGCAAAAACGTCACGGCCGATTTCCAAGCCTACATCGCCAAGTACCGCAACGGGGACTGGGCTTCCACCATCGATATCAAAGGCGGCAAGATCGTCAACGGCAGCATCGTCAACCTGATGGTCTACACCACCCAGTGGACCAACAATAAGATCAAAGCCAACCTCCGCCCGAAGCCGCTCGACCTAGGCAGCCCGGAGCTCTTTGAGATCAAGCCGCCCTTCGTCTACATGACCGGGCACAAGGACTTCACCCTCACCGACGCCGAAGTCGAGAACCTCCGCAAGTACCTCGTCCAAGGCGGCTGCGTTTGGGGTGACAATGGCCTCGCCGGCAAAGGCTCCCGCTTCGACGTGGCCTTTAAGCGCGAGATGAAGCGCGTCCTCCCCGACGCCGACAAGCAGTGGAAAGAACTGCCGAACAACCACCCGATCTATACGCGCAGCATGTACCCCTTCCGCGACGGACCGCCGCCGGGGATGAACTATTACCGGGAGCCAACCCAAGCCATCGAGATGGACGGGCAGATCGCCGTCATCTACACGCCGAACAACTACAGCGACATGTTCCGCATGGTGTATGAGCGCGGCACCCGTAAGCCACTCACCAACCCGGCGGCCAACCAAACCCGCCGCCTCCCCAACGAACTCTGGCAAAACCGCGAGGACTTCTTCCGCAACTTTGACCCCAAGAGTGCTGAAGAGTCTTACAAATTCGGCATCAACATCATCGTGCACCTGCTCGTTCGCTTCGACCAGCAGCTCTTGCTCGCCCCCCAGTAAACGCCACTTTCCAGCCATGTTGACGTTCCCTTCCAACTTCGGTCATTTCCTCGCCTTATCTTGCCTAGGCCTTTCGCTCTGTGCCCTACCCGCTACCGCACAAAGCAAAGATAAGAAGAAGAAGCCCACCGGTGACCTCTTGAAGGGTCGCGGCGACATGGAAAAGGGCTCCACCCGGGCAATTGAATGGGCCGGTGTGGACAGCAGCGGACGCCTTAGTGGGATGAGCCGATCTGCCCTCGTCGTCAGTTCCGGCGGTCAGGTGAGTAACGTGAGTTATCCCGGCAGCGTCGCGGCAGGCGATTTGACCGGCGATGGCTTGCCCGATCTCCTCCTGGCAGATTCCAACGGCTTCTTCTGGCTTTACGCCAACAAGGGCACCGACAAGAAGCCGGAATGGCCCACCGGCGAGCTGCTCTCCCTGTGGCTCGTGCCTGAGCCCAAGGACCTCAAGAACGCGGGCTGGCGACAAGACGCGGGTTATGCCCCGGCCTGTACCCGCCTCTACCTGACGGACTTTACCGGCGACGGCGCCCTGGATCTCGTCCTGGGTGATTACCTCGGCAACATCATGTTTGTGAAGAACAGCGGCTCGCGCCAAGTGCCGAAGTTCGACAGCCCCCGCAAAATCGAAGACGTAACCGTCTCCACCGGCCCCAAGGGGCGCCTGTGGGGTAATTTCCTGGCGCCGGTCTACGAGGATTTTACCGGCGACAATCGCCCGGATCTCCTCGTCGGCGAAGGCACCTACTCGGCCAACAGCATCTGGCTCTTCGTCAATGAAGGCTCGGCCGCCACCCCACGTTTCAGCTGGGACAAACGCGTGCGCCTCATCCCGGGGATGGGTAAGGAACACCTCACCCCGCAGCCGGTGGACTGGAACGGCGACGGCAAGATGGACCTCATCGTGGGCGAGCGTATCGGCAACGTGAACATCTACCTGAACGAAACGGAGAACCCGCGCGAGCCGAAGTTTGCCGAAGAACCAATCGAGCCCAAGTTCGGCACATCATCCCGCTTTACTCGTTTGAGCGCCCCCATTCCGCACGACCTCAACGGCGATGGGCTCTTCGATCTGGTCGCCGCTCAAACCAATAACCGCATCATCATGGCGCTCAACAAGGGCAAGAAGGGCGCCCCCAAGTTTGACAAACCCGAATCGGTGAAGGGGAAGAATCCCTATCCCAAGTTTAAGGCCCCGCAGTACTGGGAAACCCAGAATCCGCCCATGCAGACGGACTTCGTGCTGAAACTGGTGGGCAACAATCAAAAAGAAACCACCACCTTTGAAGAAGGATTTACGCCTCCCAGTGGCTCCAAGGGCAAATACTCCCTCAAGTACGAAAGCTTGCCTCCGTTGGGCGGCAAGAAGGCTGATGTGCCCGGCGTGCCCAGTGCCCTCAGCAACCGCATCCGCTACCGGAGCCGGATCAAACTCTCCCCCGACACCAAATACACCGTCAGTTTCTGGGCCAAAGGCAGCGGCATTTCCAACACCACGGTTCAGCTTCGCGGCACCATGCAGTACACCCGCCGAGGGCGACAGGTTAACTTCACCGAAATCGTCGATAAGGCCTTCTCCGCCAGCGGTGGCTGGAGCAAGAAGCAAGTCAGCTTTACCTGGCGCGGCCCCAAAGATGCGGACAGCAAAAAGACGGCCGAAAAGCCCATGGACTTCAACCTCGACTTTGTTTTCTCCGGTAAAGGCAACCTCTACCTCGACGACATTAAGGTCGAACCCAACTGATGAAGACGCGCCTCTTGCTCCCCGCGGTGTTGATTCTCCTCTCCTTGGGTAGCGTGGCCGAATCGTCTTGGGCCCTGCCCGACGAGCTGAAGGAACGCGGCGTTCTCTATTTTGACGAGAACCTGCCGGAACCGCTCCTCGTCCCGATGGCCAAAGCCGTCTACGTCCACTCCGACCGGAGCTTGGCCAGCCCGACGGTCGCTTTCCCGAAAGGGATGGAAGTGCGCATCGTTGGCATGGCCCCCGAAGGCTTTTACATCGAAGGCAAGCACCGCGGCAATCCCTACAACGGCTGGGTTCCGCCCGATGCCGTCACCGTGGAGCCCAAGCTTCTCCAACAAGCCCAAGCGCGCCAGCAATTCCGAGACGCCATCAAACTCGCCGTGCAGGAGAAACGCATTGTGGAAGGCATGACCTTTGACGATGTCCGCGCCGCCCGAGGCAAGCCCGATGCCGCCTCCTTCCGCCAGCAGGAGGGGCAACGAATTGATACTTGGCGCTACATCAGTTACGAGCGGGTGCCGCAGCGCCAAACCGGCGTCGATGGTTTCGGCCAACTCGTCTCGCGCGTGGTTTACGTCAAAGTACCCGTTGGCGAAATGACGGTCGACTTCCGCGGCGGCGTGGTGACCAGCATCGAGCAACACACCGCGACCAGCATCCGCGGCAGCGCCAACCCCAACCTCCCGCTGAATTAAAGACGCGCCTTGGGTCGGGCACAACGGCTGAAATGGCCAGCCTTTGACCTATAGAATGCAGCGTCACGCTGCCTAGGCCTCGCGGCGAAGATTACTGGGCAGGATGTTGAGTTCGGCGCGGTATTTAGCCACGGTGCGGCGGGCGAGCGGGATGCCTCGCTCACTGAGAATCTTGACGATTTCCTGATCACTCAGCGGCTTGCGCGGATTTTCCCGCGCAACCAAGTCCTGGATCGCATCCTTCACGCTCGTGTTGCTCATCACCTCGCCATTTTTGGTTTGGTAGCCCGGGGTGAAGAAGAACTTGAGATCGTAGACACCCCAGGGCGTTTGGATGTACTTGTTGGCGATGGCCCGGCTGACCGTCGTTTCGTGCACGCCCACTTGCTCGGCCACCTGATTCATGGTGAGAGGTTTCAGGAATGCCACGCCCTTCTCCAGGAATTCGGTCTGGTGTTTGACGATCTCGTTCGCGATGTTGCTGATCGTTTGCTGGCGCTGGTGCAGGCACTTAATGAGGAACTTGCCGGCGCGAATCTTGTCTTTGAGGTAATCGCGGAGGCCGCGGTCCTGGCCGTTGGACGCCAGTAAGTCCTTGTAGGTATCGCTGATCCGCAAGCGTGGGAGCGGATCGTTGTTCAGCGTGACGATCCATTCGCCTTCGTGCTGGTGAACCGAGAGTTCCGGCTGGACGACGTTCTGCTTATCCTCCGTGGCGAAGACGCTGCCCGGGCGGGGCTGGAGCCCGGCAATGACGTGCGCCGCTTGTTGGACGCGCTCGAGCGGAATCTTCAAACCACGAGCGATTTCCTGAAACTTTTTACGCCCGAGCTTGTCCATGTAATGCGAGACGATGGAAATCTCCAACTCGTGATCACCCGGCATCCGGCGAAGTTGAAGCTGGAGGCATTCCTGCAAATCGCGCGCTCCCACCCCGGGCGGATCAAAGCCTTGGATGAGATCGAGCACCGGGAGGGCGCGCTCGAACTCGACCTGACAGGAAATGGCGACGTCTTCGAGCGAAACGGTGAGGTAGCCCGCGTCGTTGAGATTAC
>CAWUJC010000289.1:0-4501 GCA_963922355.1 uncultured bacterium
TGCCCCAATGGGTGAGGCCCTACGCGGATTTCGGCGAGAACCTGCCGGGCTTCGACGAAATTGTCACCGAATTCCAGTCGCCCGATCCTGGGTTCAATGCCCGCTTGCCGGAGCCGATTCTCCTCCGCCTGCCGAGTGATGTGCTCTTTGGCTTCGACTCAGCGGATCTCCAGGCCGCGGCTTTTCCGCTGCTGCAAGAAGCCGTCAAAATGGTGCAGGAGTATCCGACGGCCCGCGTGCTGGTGGAAGGGCACACCGATACCATCGGCACCGAAGAGTACAATCAGCAGCTCTCGAGTGACCGGGCCGCTGCCGTGCAGCTTTGGTTGGCTCGCCAGTTAGACACCGACACCTACGAACTCCAGGCCCGCGGCGTGGGCGAATCACGCCCGCTCGTCCAGCCCGAAGGCGACGCCGACGCTCAAGCGCCGAACCGCCGAGTCGAGATCACCATCCAGGCGCTAAAGCCTTAGTGTGGGCTTGTGGGTTTCTGCCGCTTCAGGCATGTTAAATTTCAAATGGATATGTCTCCGGGTTCAGAGAAGTAAGAGCGAAGGCTATTGCTGCAAAGGCTGGAGATGGTGTCGCGTCTATAGAAATTAGAGCGGCAAAATATTTGAGAGCGCAAAGACAGACTGTACCTTTCCAGGCTCCTGGTAATTTGAGATTTGGTGCCGGTAGAATTTCTGATTTCTTGGATGCTTGGGCAAGAGGAACAGGATTAGGAGGAATTCCATTCGATGTGTTTTCTCCAACCAATACAAATCCGAATGCAATTTTCCGAGGAATCAGGAGTAAAAAATCAAGCTCAGGGTGTAATTCTGGAATTAAGTTGAAACTGTGTCCAACCTCAAGATTTTGGTAATTCAATAAGTAGGTCGTAGGGAACGGGAGCAACAAATATCCAACAAGTAATTATTTTGCCCAATTCATAAGACAATATGCCGAAAATCTACTGCAAATGTGGTCAAGAGATTGAAGATATTTCAATCCCCAATCCGAACGGGCGAATACTCATCTCTGAAGAAGCACTAGACCAAATTGAATCGAAGGCAGACGGCAATAGTCTATCGAGTGTATTTGATGCTATTTCTCAGAAAGGGAAAACTGTAATCGAATGTCCAAGATGTGGACGGTTGATAGTCTTTCCTTTTGGCAAAAGCGAAGGAGTCAAATTTTATAAGCTTGATTAGTACGGGAATATCGCAGTTTTACTGCCTCAAAGGAGTTACCATGAAGCGCATCAAGTATGTCCCAAGCAAAGAAGTTCGCATTGTTGTTCTCTTACTGAAAATGGCCGCTTTTGCCGTAGTTATCTACTACGTCTACATGGCGATTAGCTTGAGTAGTATGATGTCTGGACCTACACCTGTCGGAGCGCCAAGCAACCCAGCACCAACTCTTATCCCAGCTATCCTAGGCTTACTTGCTGGGTTTTTTTTCGCGAGTGTGTTGTGGGCTCTTGCCTTATTGGTTTCCTTTACTGCGTCCATCGCCCATCACGCAGAAGAGAGCGTCGTCTTTCAGCAGCATATACTGGAAGGAATGAACGACAAGGACCTCCCCAAATCCTAACGCCTTAATTATTCTCACCTCCTAATAGTCAAGGCTTGAAGCGTGAGCCACTTGGAACTATAATGATTGGTAGAATTTTGAACCCAATCGCTTTATGATGAATACGACTGATCAACAGCCCCTGGCTGAAGAAATTGCCGAAATCGCCACCCAGCTCCAGCGCGCCTTTTTGGTCGAGCTTTCGCAGGAGGTGAACAAGGGCAGCATTTCCATTCCCCAGTTTACGCTGCTGGGGTTTTTGAACCAGAGCAGCGGCTTGAACATGTCGCAGTTGGCCGATTTAATGCGCCACACGACGCCGGCCACGACGGGTCTGGTGGATCGCTTGGTCAAGGATGGCTTGGTCGAGCGCTTTAGCCATCCGCGGGATCGCCGCCAGGTGCTGGTTCAGATCACCGACAAGGGCCGCGAACTGGTCGAAGGGATGAAGCAGGGCATCGTCCAGGACGTGACCGAGACTTTTGAAGAACTGGAGCCGGAGGACCAGGAAGCCTGGGTTCGCATTTACCGGGCGATTCTCCAGCGCAGTGCCTCGCGCAATGCCGCCGCTTAGTCCAGCTCGCTGCGTGGTCTTGCTCGCGTTCCTGGGGGGAATGCTGGGGACCGCTTCGCCTGCCCCGGCCCAGGAACGTCCAGACCGCAGTCTGACGAATACCTCGCGGCCGATCGATCTGATTTCGCAATCCGACGTGACCCAAGGGCGAACGGATTTCGCCGCCCCGGGCGCCCCGGTGATGACCTTGGAGGCTTGCGTCAACCGCGCCCTGCGCAACAACCCTCGGGTCCTCAACGCACAAGAGGAAATCCGTCGTATCCGGGGGGTGAAGACGGAGGTCACGGCGCAGGCCTTGCCGCAGGTGGTCGCTGCCGGGCAGTTCCAGGCGGAGGAGGATTCGCGTCTGGAGTCACCCGTGGGGGGAGACCTCTTTCCCACGCTGCCCGGCTTGGGCAGTATCGACAGTAGCAGCAGCGAGCCGCAGCAATTGAATTGGAACGTGGGTATCCAAGTCACGCAGTTGGTGTATTCAGGCGGACGGGTGCAGGCGGCGATTGAAATCGCCAAGCTGCAGGAAGAGGCCTCGTTCTATGATCTCCAAACCGCCATCGATGACGTCATTCTCGATGTGCGGCGCGCTTTCTACAATGTGCTGGTCAGCAAGGCGCTGATTGAAGTGAACGCCTTTTCCATCAAGCTGCTGGAGGAAGAGCTGGAGAACCAGCAGAAGCGCTTGCGAGCCGGGACCGCCACCAAGTTCAACGTGCTGAGGGCCGAGGTGGAGCTGGCGAACGCCAAGCCGCCCCTCATTCGCTCCCGCAACGCGCTGCGCGTGGCGCTCTCCGAGTTGGCCCAGTTGATGGCGATCGATGCTGATCCCAAGCGGCCAGATCTTCTGCCTTTCCGCATTCGAGGCGATTTGGGGGCGCCGAGCAAAATTTACAGCTTACCCGAAGCCATGCGGCAAGCCCGGGCCAACCGGCCCGAGCTGAAAGCCAGCCGCAGCCAAGTGGAGATCCAGCAAAAGCAACTCGACGTGGATCGGGCGGGCTACTTGCCAGAGCTTTCCATTTTCGGTGGCTACGACGTCATCGGGAATCGTTTCGGCGAATTTGGTGAGCCGACGGAGGGGTTCATCGGCGGCATTCAAGCGGAGTGGGCGATCTTCGACGGCCTGGAGACCAAGGGGAAGATGGACGCCACCCGAGCCCGCATTGCCCAAGCGGAGTACAACGCGGCGGACTTGCAGCGGGAGATCGAACTGGAGGTGCGCCGGGCCTACTCACAGTTGGTCGAGGCGGTCGAGCTGGAGCAATCGCAGCAGAAGAACGTGGAAAGTGCCGCTGAAAGCCTGCGCTTGGCGGTCGCGCGTTATAACGCCGGGGTTGGCATTCAGCTCGATACGCTGGATAGTCGCTTTGCCCTGACCGAAGCGCAGACGAATCAGTTGCAAGCGCGGTTTGATTACAGCGTCGCGTTGGCCGAATTGGAGCACGCTATCGGGATCAGCACTTCCATTGCGGTGAAGGACGCTGACGGCGAGCCGGCCGTCGAGCCCAACCCCAACGCGCCGAAGCTCAAGGCGCAGCGCTTGCCGGCGGACTCAACGCCGCTCATCCCGGCTAATTTAGTGCCCGAGAAGAAGAAGGACGCGGCGGAGACCGAGTCAGGAGAGACGATTGATTTAGATAAGAAGGAGAAGCCGACGGTCGGGCCGCAGCCTCCCACCGCCCCTTAGCTACTTGTCTCCCGCCAAGGAATCCGTACACTGCGCCGCGTGGAGCATTGGCTGCAATTTGAGACCTTGTCGCATCCGGCGATCGTGCACGGCTTTTCCCGCCGTTTTCCTGAGGTGCCGCGGGATGACGTCGTCGCGCAACTGGAAAACGCACTCCCGGAGTTAGGCCTGTCAGCCGAGCAGACGATTATCGGTGAGCAGACCCACGGTAATTTGGTCGCCAAAGTGGAGGCCCCGTCGCGGGAGATGGTGCCGGAGGTGGATGGGCTGGTCACCAACGTGCCGGGCTTGGCGCTGATCGTTCGCGTGGCTGATTGTGGTCCCGTCTTTTTTCATGACCAGGTCAAGCAGGCGATTGGCGTGGCGCATTCCGGTCGCAAAGGGACCGAAGGCAACATCACGGGCGAGACGGTTCTTGCGATGGCGCAGCATTTTGGCTCGGACCCGGCGGATCTGCGCGTCCAGCTTGGGCCCTGTATTCGTCCGCCGCACTACGAGGTGGCTTTTGCGGAGACTATCGGCGAGCAGGCGCGTGCGGCAGGCGTCTTGGATTACCACGACTGCGGCATCTGCACCGGTGCGAACGTCGACCAGTTTTATTCGTACCGTCTGGAGAAGGGGAAGACGGGCCGCATGTGGGGCGTCCTCATGCTGGTAGCATGACGCTGGCAGCGTGACGCTGCACCCAGTTT
>CAWUJC010000290.1:0-4492 GCA_963922355.1 uncultured bacterium
TCGTTGATACGGTAAGAGAAGTAGCCCCCCATTTGGACGCGGCACTCGAAGCGGATAAAATCGAAGAACAAGAGAGAAAGTTGCTTGTTGACCTCAAGGAAATCGAAGGTGCCTCTGCATTGCTGAAAAAAGTACTTCATGAGAAATGGGCCGTTGCTACTTCAAGTGACACCATGACCGCACGAATGAAGCTAAAAGCCGCTGGCTTACCTCTACCCCAAGTATTAATCGGGGCGGATCAAGTACTCCAAGGGAAACCCCAACCTGAAGCCTACCTGAAAGCAGCAGAAGCCCTCGGATGTTCTGTGAAGAATTGCTTAGCCTTTGAAGATTCGGAATCCGGCATACGCTCCGCCCTTTCCGCCGGCTGCTCTGTCGTCTTCGTCGGATCTACTTGCGAAATTTCAGATCCTAAAATTCTCGCTCACCTACCAAACTACATGGGCATCGAAGTACTCGAGAGAGCTTTTCCTAAACTTGATATTAGATGGAATGAGGAAGTGAAGAATTGAACAAAGCGTCAAATTCATACGACGCTTTTTCGTTTAGTTCTAACCTCGCATCAAATCAAACAGCCCGACGACGCACGAAGTAGACGAGAGCACCTAGCCCAAGCAGCGCCGTAGTGCTCGGCTCAGGCACGATGGTAGCAGCCGTACTAACCACTTGCCCTGTCTGTGCACTGATCAAATAGGCCTCATACATGCCATCCACAAAAGTCGGAGCGACGTTATCTTGCGAACTGATGTTACCACCAGAAAAGATGACCCTGTCGCCATTGACGGCATTTCGGCTGGACTCCACCCCAAACCAGATAATCCCTCCACTGTTTAAACCAGCGTAATCGTTGTTTTCATAGAAAGCGTTTCCCACACTGCTTGGAAAGTTCAGAGCGGCGTTATCGGCACTCCAATTCGATGAATCACCTGCCATGCTTAGGCCCGAGACACTGAATTCCGGCGATTGACCTACGGCAATACCAAGGCCAAAGACAGGATGATCATTGAAATCGGTGGCATGGTTAATTTCCCAGACCAGTGCTGGTAGCGTGATGGTCAAAGGTTGTAAACCCCCACCCGTAAAGTCCACGAAAACCGCAGCGAAATTGTTCGTGGTTGTGGCCAACACGAAGCAGACTCCATAAAACATGGCGCGTCCGCGCCCTGAAACACATCGCTTGATCATGATTATCGCTCCAAGATTTTTAATTTATCGAGTAGCTGCCAATATGGGCGGCATCGAAACAAACCTTACGTGAGCCGCATGTGTTTCACAAGGTGTCGCGCAAAATCGTTACCGAATTGTTACGTTTTTAGTTCTGCTTTCGAGTGGATGGCTGGCTTATCCGAGTCAGCCCAACAGCGGCACCAAAATCAAACACGTTGGCTGAAATAGAACCCACCGAAATATCGCCAGTGGGCCCAGTCGTGCTTTCCAACGTCACCAGCAAGGGGCTCCCATTCGGCCCAGCGTTCATAGCGATGTCATCCCATCCGTGATGACATAAGTCCCGGAGGTGTCGATGTTCACCGTCGCCGCCCAAAGGGAAGACCAAGCAACTGTGGAAAAGAAGAGAGCAGAAGCAAGGAGAGAAAGCGTCTTCATACGCTCGATGCTAACTCAGCTTTATCGCGGCTCCAAGGCGACAAGTCGCTCTGGAATATTAGCAGCTCCTTACTCCTTCACCCGGCCGCGCATCTGCTTAGTGGCGGAGCGGCGACGCTTTTGCTCGAGGAGCTTTCGCTTCGTGGCCCGCGAACGCTTGGCCCGTTGACGGCGAGACTTGGCGACCGCGGCCAGGCGTTCCAGCCGCTTCCGCTCTTTGCGCTGGGCGATGGCCTCAAGGAGGCGCTCCATGGCCAACTTGCGGTTGGTGCTCTGCGAGCGAGAGTCGCTGGCCGACACGCGCAGCCCGGTCGGCTGATGGAGCAAGCTCACCGCCGTGGAGACCTTGTTGACATGCTGGCCGCCCGGCCCGGAAGAACGCGAGAAAGTCTCGACGATGTCCTCGGCCCGCACACCCAGCTCGGCCATGCGTTCGGCAAACATGCTTCCAGCTTCGCCCTCCCACCTGGGAAAGCAAGGCTGGGCTGTAGCAACACTACAGTTCCAACTCCGGCAAGCTGAAGAAGCGCTGGCTCTCGTTCCAGGCAGAGACCAGTCCTTCACGTGCCAGCAACTCCGGCCAGGTCAAGAGAGCATCGTAGCGTTCGGCGAAGGCCATAACTTGGCGGTGTAGTTTCGTTTGAGTCGGACGGACCTCCTCTCGATTCACGAGGTTGTGCACCTGGAGGGGATCGATCTCATGATCGAAAAGCAACCAAGGCGTGCCGTCCGCATAGACGGCATAAGTGTGGCGTTTCGTCCGCACCGCCCGCCAATCATGCCCATCGCGAGAAAACGCCTGATGGCAGGGCACCAGATCAAAGAGGTAGGTGCCGGCGCGGCCTTCGGTCGTCTCGCCGGAAAGAAAACCACTGAGGTCCTCACCCTCCGCACCGGGGATTTCCAGCCCCAGCAAGCCAAGCAAACTGACCGGCAAGTCGACCAACCCGAGCATGCCTTCGCTCCGGCCCGGTTTGATCTGCCGGTCACCGCCCAGGATAAGCGGCACCCGCACCGATTCCTCATAAGGCAGCTGCTTATTGGTCAGCCCTTGGCTACCAAGTTGGTCGCCGTGATCGCTCGTGTAGACCACGATGGTGTTTTCCCACTCGCCACGCGCTTCCAACGCGGCCCGCAAGCGGCCAAATTGCTCATCCAAAGCTGTGAGGTGCGCGTAGTAGCCAAGCAGGTTCTGCCGCGCGGTGTCGTGGTCCCATTGTTCGGGTTGATCCGTCCGGTGGGTGATAAGCGGCGGCACGTTGCCACGGAGCTGAATATCCTCCAGGCGATAGCGCTGTAGATAAGACTCCGGCACCTCAAAGTAGGGATCGTGGGGCGGCCCCCAAGCCAGCCAAGCCGCCCACGGTCGGGCGTCTTCGCTTTTCTGCATAAAATCCAACGCCAGATCGGTGTAGGTGGCCGCATCGTAACCCTCGATTGGATGCTCCATTCCCGCTTCATCATGATAGTGGCTGCGTAGGTAGTGGTGGTCGCAGTTGCAGACCTTCCAGGCCTCAAAGCCCAAACGCGCTTCAGCCGCAATCGCTTGCTTGCGCGGCACACCAGCCAAATGCCATTTACCGAAGTAACCGGTCCGGTACCCGGCCTCGCGCAACACAGTGGCGACACTCGGCAAGCTGGTATCCACGGCCAAGTCATTAGCAACCGCGCGATGGCCCAGCGGGTAGCGCCCGGTCAGCAAACTTCCGCGCGATGGCACGCAAAGTGGAGAATTGGCCAGGCAATCCGTAACCAGACGCCCCTCCGCGGCGAAGCGATCCAAGTGCGGCGTCTGGACGACTTTGTTACCGTAGCAACCTAGGTCGCACCAACGATGTTGATCGGAAAAAACAAAAAGGACATTGGGCTGATCCGACATAAATTCCAAACCCTAGGCCACCGCTCGCCTGGATCGACTTTTTCGTCGAGTTACAGAGAACATGGACGCCTGATGCGAGCCAGACACTACCCTAACACTTCCACCCCGTACTTAGCGCAAAGGGCGGCGACGGTTTCGTTATCGCCCGGCTCCACCCCGTCAACTTCGAGGAAGAAATTCGAGAAGTTGCCCGGCAGGATCGTGAGAAGAAAGCGCCCCGGCGCATCGCCCACGTTGCGAAATGTATGTGGGATGTCGCGCGGTGCGACGAGTAAGCTGCCGGGCTCGGCCATCACCTTCTCTTCCCCCACCGTGACTTCAAAGCTTCCTTCGAGAATGTAGAAGACTTCTGATTCGTGGCGATGGACATGCAAGGGTGGGCCTTGGCCGGGCTGGATGGTTTGCTCCACCACCGCATAGGCTCCGCCGGTCTGCTCAGACGTCACCTTAAAGATGGTATAATCACCCAACACCCCCACGGTTTTGCCCTCCCCCGGGCCACTCACAATCGGGACGGCGGTTTCGGTCGTGGGTAAAAAGAGATGTTCGTCGTGATCCATGCTTCTAGCTATAGTCATGAAAGTCCTTCGTCAATCCTATCGATATGGCTAAACCGACAATCAAATCCGCCCAAACCTGGAAGCAACTTCTGGCCGTCCTCCTCTTGGGTGCGGCCATGGTCAACCTGCTCACCATTTGGTCTTCGTGGGCCGACATCCAAGCCTTGGATTCCAAGGCAGCCGAACAACGAGAAGCGCTCTATGCGGTGCAAGACCGCGGACCAGAACAACAGGAACACGTGAGCCTCACTATCAGCGTCGCCAAATTGATGCATAACCTTTCCGGAGAAAAGTACTACCAACTAGCACTTAGTCTCTTGGCCGTGATCGCGAGCCTCGTGCTCTGGAAGGACGCCGGAGGCAAGTGGAGGAAGAGTAACTCAGTGACGGCGACGCGCTAACAGCCCCAGGGCCACCGCTCCGAGCAGCAACGCGGAGCTGGGCTCGG
>CAWUJC010000291.1:0-4477 GCA_963922355.1 uncultured bacterium
CGTGGGGCTGGTTCAAGGGATGGTGCCCGAAGTCTGGCTCGCCTTCGCCGTCCTGAGCCTCACCTACTTGCTGACAAATCTGCTTACCGAAATGATGAGCAACAATGCCACCGCCGTGGTGATGGCACCGATCGCCATCAGCCTGGCCCTGGCTTTAGGCGTTGATCCCAGACCGTTCATCATTGCGGTGACGATAGCCAGCTCCGCCGCTTTCCTGACCCCGATTGGTTACCAAACCAACACGATGGTTTATGGCGTGGGCGGCTACAAATTTACCGATTACCTCCGAGCCGGCCTGCCGCTTTCCCTCATCTTCTGGCTGACTGCAAGCCTTCTGATTCCGACCATTTGGGAGTTTTAAAGCAGAAACACGATTGAGCCCTTGCGTATTACGCTCGCGCCTGCATTATTGTAACTGCAATGCTCGAAAAATTTTCCCAAGCAGCGACGATTCTTACCGTTTTATCTCTTTTCTTTGCAGGCTATCAAATCTTAGAAGTCCGAGATATTGAGGAAAAAAGACTTACTATTGAAGCTTCCCAATTCCTTTCTGATAAAGACTACATTTCCGCTTTCTCCTCTATTCCTGGCGACATCAAATCGGTTAATTTAAAGTATCAAGGCGAAGAATCGCCCCTCGACAGCTTAACCAGTGAACAGTTGACCGATTTTCGTAAAAAGTTTTGGCACAACTACAGTTTCGTCACAACCAGGTTGGACCATGTCGCCATCATCTACGAAAAAGGCCTTCTCAACGACGTAATCACCAAAGCCACCACACAGGACGCGTTCGAATTGATTATTCAAGTTTCCGAACCATTGCGAAAAGACCCAGCTCCTAAAAAAACACAAATTGCAGTCAACAAAGCACTCAAGCGCATCGAAAAAGCGTGGATTGCGATGAAGGCGGATAACTGCAAGTAAACCAAATTAACTAATGAAATTGTTTCTCTATGTTGTAATCGCATGCCACTTCACTTTTGTGTGTGCCACCGCTCAAAGCAATAATCCAGGTAAAACCGCTCAGGATAATGCCGAGCAGATCTATGACATCGTCAGCAAAGAAAAATCTAAAATTGACAAACTTAATCAAAAAATTAATACGAAGAACAACATCAATGATTTCCAGAAAAAATTTCTAAAAAATCTAAATGCTAGCGTCTTAAAAAGAGCAAAAGAGGAAGACCTTTCTACGATCTCAAAGAAACTACAACCGCTTAGTCCATATAAACAAGATGCGGTGATAAGCGCTCTTAAACATAATTTTTCTAGCCTAGAAAAATTCAACCAACAGATTCGCACCAAAAATCTAACTCCCAAAGAACTACGAGAGGAGTACAAAAATTTTACAGACAACTTGTTGGATGCCGAAGGAATTGTGGTCATTGAAGACGACACCCCGCTTTTGCCGAAACCCAAGCCAAAACCGACTCCCCAAAAGCCCGATATTCAAGGCCAACGCTACTTAGTTCCTGACTCCACTCCGCTCTTCAATAGATGAAGTGAACTAGCCTAGCCCACCAAAGAAGTAAGCTTAAGGCGCGGACGGGCCTTCGACCTTGGGACCGGTTTCCACTTTAGCGCCCTGGGCTTGAGCGGCGGCGCGGGTACCGGTGGAATTCGTCACGGCTTTGATCTTGCGGACTTGCTGCATGCCTTCGGAAACGTTCTTGAGCCAGGCCTTCTTTTGGGCTGGCGTCTT
Organism: uncultured bacterium; assembly: GCA_963922355.1. GTDB lineage: Bacteria > Verrucomicrobiota > Verrucomicrobiia > Methylacidiphilales > UBA1321 > CAWUJC01. Next base: position 1,703 of record CAWUJC010000291.1, read on the forward strand.
ACCCAACTCGTACCAACTAATCTGGCGCTGATAGTCGTAGAGATCACCCAGGTAAGTATAGACAGCCTGCGAAGCGCGCTGCTGCTCGCCAAAGGCTTGATTCTGCGCGTCAATCAGATCGATGATGCTGACGGCCCCCTCTTGATACTGCTTGCGCACCAGATCGAGGTTCTCCTCGGCGGCTTCGCGCGAGCGGCGGCTCAGCTCGATGTTCGGGTATGAGCCCTCGATGTTGTAAATGGCTGTGCGGGTTCCCTGATCGATGAACTGTCCCGCAGTAATCCGGTTCCCGATGATGATATCGAGTTCAGAACGGTTGGCGTAGACCTCCGAGAAGCGCTTCCCGCCTTCAAAAAGCGGGAGGCTGGCGATGACCTGAGCCTGCCAGGGCGTATCGACAATCACATCCGAGTTGGCGACATTGTTGATGGTATCTGCCTCGATCACTTGATCGAGATCAAAGGCCCCCGTGATTTCCGGGATAAAGAACTGCCGCTCGGTTTGCGCCAGCTGAATCTTGCGCGCGTCGACCCGTTCGTCGATGGCTTTGAGGCTGGGGCTGTTGCGGAGGGCAAGGAAGACAGAATATTCACGGAAACGCTCCAACTGATCCGGATTGGTCACATAGTCCTGCAGACCGTTGTCGAGGAAGTACATGTCCTCGTCGCCCAAGACGATGTCCTGCGCGTCCCAGCGTCGGTTACCAGGCACGCCCAGCGCCTGGTTAAGCTCCGTCAGCGCGACACCAACGTCGGACTCACGGAGGAAGACCTCGGCTCGGCCCTGAGCTTCTTCCGATTCCCAACGCAGCACATCGGCCGGTCCGGTATCACCCACCTCAAAGCGGATGCGAGCAATCTGCAAATTGGTCTGAGTCAGCTTGAGGTTATCGACCTCAATGCGGAGCAAGCTTTCGGCCGCCAGGAGATTGATGAAGCGAGCCGCCGCCAAGGCCATGACATCGAGCCGAACGGACTGATACTGCAGCTGCTCGGCGCGGAAACGGTTCCGAGCGGCGAGGAAATTGCTGATCAACTCATCGCTGAAGATGACCTGACGCACCGAGATACCCGTGGTGAGGAGCGATTCGGGCGTGGTCCCCTGGCTCAGTCGATTGGTCTCCCCGTCCACGTGGGTGTACGTGAGGTTGGAGAAGACTTGCGGCAGGAGGAAGCTACGGTCGATGTTCTTCAGCGCCTCGCTCAAGTTGGTCTGCCCACGCGCGACGACAAGATCCACGTTGGTCACGGCGGCCATGCGCATCGCTTCATCAATCGTCAGGGGTCGGCCTTGGTCCAGCTCCTCCCCGTAGAGCACGTTGGCCACCATGAGGATGCTGAAGCTGGGCGAATAGCCAATCTGGTTCGCGGTCCGCGCGTTGATGACCAACTGCTGTTGGAGCGCGATGTAGACGGGGAGATCCTGCGTCGACATCCCGAGCATGATCTGGTTGATGTTCAGGGCAATGCGGCGGGCAATGATGTCGCCCGATTCCGGGAACAAGGCCGCGAGCATCCCGCGTTCAACGTCCGAGCGTCCGCCCAGGGAGAAAGTCGCCACCCGACGGTTGTTGAGTGCCTTGATCAGTTGGTCCTGCTCAGTCAGGGACATCTGAGGAAGGCCTGCCACGACAACGCCGCGCGGGCTGGTCGCCTTGGCTCGAGCCGCAATCGATTCCGGAGAGCCGGATGCCGGGATGAAGCTGACACGGAACGGCAGCTTGCTCATCTTCTCTTCCACGCGCTTGGCCGCTCCAGAAAGAGCCTGGTAAGTATCGGCGTCAACGATGATGGCGACCCGCTTAAAGCGCATCATGTCGTGGAAGGTCTTGAGGTCAGTGTCCAGCCCGTCCGGCAACAGAATAAAGGAGTAGTTCTCTTTGGTGGACTGCCCTTCCCGGTTGACCTCAACGCCAAAGAGATCCGTGGTCTGCATGCTGGCGCTCAGCACCGGCTTCTTCAGCTTAAAGTCCTTCTGCGCGGCAATGGAGGTGGTGATCAGCCCGAAGGTCAGCACCATATCCACGTTGGGATCATCGAGCGCCGCTTGCAGGGCCTTCTTGCCCTGTGCTTGGTTCCAGCTCCCGTTAAAGGCTGGCTTTTCAAGAAAGGCATAACGAGTGGAGTCGGGAATCAACTCGGCCAACTCGGCTTTCACCAGTTTGAGCTTGGCGTCAAAGAGCGGGCTGGGACCGTCACGCACCACCGCAATGGTCTGCTGGCCGACCGGTTTGTCGCGAACGGTTTGATCCTCGCCCTCGGCTTTCGCCTTCGCGTCGGCTTCTTCCTTTTCCGCCGTTCCCAGGTCCTGTCGCAAACTCTTCAGCGCGGCATCCATGTCCTGCGGGCCGGCACCCGTGGGGCTCGAGGTATTGGCCGCCAGAGCCGGCATCTGGAGTTCGCTGGAAGCCGGTGCTGGTGCATTCTCTGTCTCCACCGCAACTTCGACCTCCTCCGTCGGGGCCTGTCCGGAGGTAAAGATGCTCACCTGCTCCGCCGTTTCGGTCGTGGCGCGCGTCTCCGTGGTCGGTTGGGCCGAAACCTCGGAGGAAAGGAAGAGCATCCCCATCCCAAAGGCACCGAGTAAGAGCCAGCCGCCCCAAAAGGCTGCCTTGAGCTTCCAGGTCATGAGGCCACCCCCGTGGGCTGTTTATCCGGGTTTTCCACCCGGAAGAAAATGGCGTAAAGCACCGGCACCACGATCAACGTCAGGACCGTAGCAAAGCCTAAGCCAAACATGATCGTCACTGCCATGGCGATGTAGAAGGCATCTCCG
>CAWUJC010000292.1:0-4447 GCA_963922355.1 uncultured bacterium
ATGCGCTTGATCCACTCTCCACAGATATTTATTCAGACGACAAAAGATTTATTTTCCTGGCGAACATCCGCTTTAGACGCCAGACGGTCCGTCCATTGCGGCGGCAGCCAGCAGCCGCCCTCCATCCCCTTTGCCTTTTGCCTTCTTAGAGCTTGGCAATTCGCCGCGACTAGGCCAAACCTGACGGCATGCCGCCTTTGCTGGAAGCCGACGCCCCGACCCGATTCGACCTGCCTCAACAGCAGGTCGAGCAGATGGTCCGTCAGCGCGACTTCACCGGCATCCGCGATCTCTGTAAGGATTGGGAGCCTTATGACCTCGCCCGCATGATCGACCAAATGCCGGACGAGCTGGAAGCGGTGGCCTTCCGCGTCCTCCCGCGCGACCAGGCTGCCGACGTCTTTGAGCGCATGGACTTCCAAACCCAGGAGCATCTCCTCAAGGCCCTGGGCAACGAAACGGTCGCTTCCCTGCTCAACGAGATGTCGCCGGACGACCGCACCGCGCTTTTCGAAGAATTACCCGCCCCGGCCAGCAAGCGCATGCTGGAGCTGCTGAGCAAACAGGAGCGCCACATCGCCCTCAAACTCCTTGGCTACCCAGAAGACAGCATTGGTCGTCTGATGACGCCGGACTTCATTGGCATTAAAGCCGCCTGGACGATCGGCCAAGCCTTGGCCCGCATCTGCGACGTCGGCCATTTGGTCGAGCGCATCGACGTCGTCTACGTGATGGACGACCAGGGCAAGCTCCTCGACGAAATCCCCGTCCGCGAGCTCCTCATCCATCCCACCAACACGCCCATCACCGAACTGATGGACCAATCCCTCGTCAGCTTGTACGCGGGGGAAAGCCAGGAAAGCGCCGTCCAGCTCATGCAGGAAACTGACCTCGCCGCCCTGCCCGTGGTCGACTCGACCGACAAGCTGATTGGCGTGGTCACGTTCGACGACATGATGGACGTGGCCGAAGAGCAAGCCACCGAAGACATGCAGATGGTCGGCGGCACCGAAGGCTTTGAGGAACCCTACCTCGAAGTCTCGCTCTGGAAGCTCTACCTCAAACGCGCGCCCTGGCTCACCATCCTCTTCATTGGCGGGATGCTGACGGCCAACGCCATGGCCATCTTCGAAAACGAGATTGAGAAGGCGGCGGTGCTCATCATCTTCCTCCCACTCATCATCGCCAGCGGCGGCAACAGCGGCTCGCAGGCCACCACCCTGGTCATCCGCGCTCTGGCCTTGGGGCAAGTCTCCTTGCGCGACTGGTTCCTTATCCTCTGGCGAGAAATGCGCGTCGCCCTCATGCTGGGCCTCACCCTGGCGATCATCGGCATCATCCGCATCGCGATTGGCGCGCAGTTCGGCGATACCTTCACTGAGTTCTGGCTGCACGTCAGCTATGCAGTGGGGGCCGCGCTCATCGGTGTCGTGCTTTGGGGCAGCATCGTCGGCGCCATGCTCCCGCTCTTGCTCAATAAGTTAGGTCTGGACCCGGCGACTTCGTCGGCCCCGTTCGTCGCCACCCTGGTCGATGTCACCGGCATCATGATCTACTTCTCCGTGGCGATGTACATCCTCCAAGGCAAATTGCTGTAGGCAGCTCGAAACGATCTCGACAAAAAGACGGAGGGCGGAGCTTTGCGCCGCCGCCACATGTTTCTTAGGTTTAGTTTTTCGCGCAAAGGCCGCTAAGTCCGCAAAGTTATGCAGAATAGCGAAAGGCGGGCAGCGTGACGCTGCACCCTTCAAATTGTGCCCAGCCCATTAAGATGGAGGGCGGCTGCTTGCGGCCGCCGCAGAAGAAGGACGGTACCCACTTGGCAAGAGACATTTCCGTCGCTGGGGTCAGCGACGGCTACCGGTTTTAATCTGCACCCAGACTTATCCCTTATCCCTTATTCCTTATTCCTTCTGCCTATGTGCCTTTCTATCCTATGTGCCTTCTTCCCACACTTGCTCTTTGACATCTCGCCTCCCGTTGGCGAGCCTCGGAAGCATGTCCGAGCCCCTAGGTTACCTCTCCATGGTGCTGCACGCGCACCTGCCCTTCGTCCGCCACCCGGAGTACGACGAGTTTCTCGAAGAGGACTGGCTCTACGAGGCGATTACCGAAACCTACATCCCGCTCATCAACATGATGGACGGCCTGCTGCAGGACGACGTCGACTTCCGCCTGACCATGAGCGTGACGCCGCCCCTGGCCTCCATGCTCCTCGATCCCCTCTTGCAGGACCGCTACCTGCGCAACCTGGATCAATTGCTCGAACTCTGCGTCAAAGAAATCGACCGCACCCGGCACGACGGCCAGCTGCACGAACTAGCTTGGTTCTACCACAACCGCCTGCTCAACTGCCGCGAAGTATTCGCTGACAAGTACGGCAAAAATCTGGTCGGCGCCTTCCGCAAGTTCCAAGAAGCCGGCAAGCTCGAGATCATCACCTGCGGCGCCACCCACGGCTACCTGCCGTTGATGACCGACTTCCCCGAAGCGATCCGCGCGCAGGTCATGATCGCCCGCGACCACTACCACGAGTGCTTCGGCTGCAACCCGCGCGGCATCTGGCTGCCGGAATGCGCCTACGTCCCGGGTGTCGACAAGTTCCTCCAAGAAGCGGAAATCCGCTGGTTCATCGTCGATAGCCACGGTGTCCTCTTTGCCGAACCACGGCCCGAGTTCGGCATCTACGCCCCGATTTTCTCCCGCTCCGGCCCCGCTGCCTTTGGCCGCGACATGGAAAGCAGCAAGCAGGTCTGGAGCGCCGAAGAAGGCTACCCCGGCGACCCCATCTACCGCGACTTCTACCGCGACCTCGGCTTCGACGCCGAGTACGACTACATCCGCCCCTACATCCAGCCGAACGGCACCCGCAAATTCACCGGCCTCAAGTACCACGCCATCACCGGACGTACGCCGGACAAGCAACTCTACAAGCCCTACGTAGCGCGCGACACCGCCGCCGTCCACGCCGGCAACTTCATGTTCAATCGCGAGAAGCAGGTCGAGCACCTCCGCCCGACCCTGGGGGTACCGCCCATCGTGCTCAGCCCGTACGACGCCGAGCTTTATGGCCACTGGTGGTTCGAAGGTCCGGACTTCCTCAACTTCCTCCTGCGCAAAATCCGCTACGACCAAGACAAGATCGACGTCATCACCCCCAGCGAATACCTGCAGAAATTCGACACCCACCAGATTGCCACACCGGCCGCCTCCAGTTGGGGCGCCAAGGGCTACTGGGAAGTCTGGCTCGAGGGCTCCAACGCCTGGATTTACCCGCACCTGCATGAAGCCGCCCGCCGCATGACCGAGCTGGCCCGCAACAACTCCAACCCGTCCGGGCTGGTTGACCGCGCGCTCAAACAAGCCGCCCGCGAACTCCTCCTCGCCCAATCCAGCGACTGGGCCTTCATCATGAAAACCGGCACGATGGTCGACTACGCGGTCAAACGCACCAAGGACCACATCTTGCGCTTCACCCGCCTCTACGAGCAGATCAACGCCGGCCAGATCGACGAAAGCTTCCTCGGTAACATCGAGTGGCGCGACAACATCTTCCCCAACATCAACTGGCGCTACTACGCTTAACGGCGAGAAGCTACTTCCGTTTTTTGTTTCTCACTAAGGGCACAAAGGCCACAGAGGTTTTTCACGCAGAGTTCGCAGAGACCGCAGAGGTTTATTTGAAAACGGAGAGCGGCACTTCAGTGCCGCCGCCAACTAGATTGTGGATTATTTCTCGCGCCACGTTCGCTAAGTCCGCAAAGTCATCACCATGAAATCCCTTTTGACTCATGGGGCAGCTTTTATGGCCGGGTATCTGGCATTTCAACTTCTCTTTGTAACTCTAGAAATGGCAACAAAGACCAAAGTCCCGAAGCATTTCTTCAATACAGCCTACAAGCCAAACAGATCCACACGACCAAGAGCTGGGATGAAAGGCTTTCCGGCAACCGTACTCTTTTAATCAAAACAAATCTAAACCCCGATGAATTTAACGAGTTTAAGAGTTACCTTGGCATAGATAGCCAACATCTGGTCGACAGTGGAAACTGGTACAAGGTTCTAAGTGCCAAGCAAGCCATTGATCTCAAGTATCACGACGGCATCGTTAAATATAAAGTGATCATCTTGGCGAGGTAAGAAGCACGGAATAGATGGCTTCCTACACCCGCTAAGTCTCTCAGAGGTTTAAACTCGCGCTAAGCTCGCGAAGTTCGCAAAGGCTTTAGATTGTATATTATGAATTTCTCAATCGTAGGATTAACCCAAGATTCAGAAAAATGGCTCCAATGGAGACAGAATGGTATTGGAGCGTCTGATGCTGCAACAATTATGGGAGAGAATAAGTACTCTACTTACGCAAACCTCTTAGTTGAAAAAATCACATCCAAAGTGAGAAAAAAACCAAACGAGGCGATGGTACGCGGCAAAAGGTTCGAGCCTCGGG
>CAWUJC010000293.1:0-4439 GCA_963922355.1 uncultured bacterium
ACGGCTCGCTGCCCGAATTGGCTCAAAGTGGTGACTGATACAGCATCTGGTGAACGTAAGTTTGAGGTGATTGCGGAGAGGGGGGCGCTAATCAAACGGATCTTCAAGATGAGCAGCACAGGTCTTGGGGCTCATCGGATTGCTAAGCTACTAAACGCAGAAGAAATTCCGACGTGGGCTCCACGAAAAGGTGGACGAAGGGGATGGGGAGAATCATCCGTCCGTAAAATTCTGAGTAACCGGGCGGTGCTGGGGGAGTATCAGCCTCATAAGCTAAATGAGGAAGGAGTGCGAAAACCCGATGGTGATCCTTTGATTGACTATTTCCCGCGGGTAATCGAACAGAAGTTATGGGACAGAAGTGAGGCGGCTGCGGCGGCACGCCTTACGAATAAGACAGGTCCCGTCAGTGCGAAAGTCAGCACATTGTTTACCGGGATCATGTATTGCGGATTCTCTGGGCAGACGATGCGTTATCACAACCATGGCGATTCCACCACGTTTATGGAATCTACCAATGCGACACCTGACGGCAGGACGCTAACTTGGAAATACGATGATTTAGAGTTTCAGGTGCTGAGACTGTTAGAAAAGGCGGACTTCGCTTCGCTGCTTGAAAAGCCCGCAGAAATCCACGCGGAGGAATTGGAACGAGAGCTCGCCACAGCGAGAGAAGAACTGAAGGCCATAGACAAGAAGATGGCTCGTTACCGCAAGCTCATTGCCGAAGAAGATGATCCGCCAGTTGATATCTTGGACTGGATTAAGGAGGAAGAGCAGGCCAAAAAAAAGCTTCAGCCTCGCCTCAATGCAGCACAAAAGAAGCTGGCGCAACATAAACAGCGAGTGGCTAGTGCCAAGAGTAGTCACGACAACTTGGTTGAGTTGATTCAACGCCGTGAAGAGCCAGATATTCGGTTGCGTTTAAGGGGCGAGCTTCGACAAATTCTGAAGTTCATCGTCGTCTGCTGCGAACTGCCCGAAATACTCAAAGAATCTACTTTTGATTTAGAAAAAGCGCTCGAAGGCAAAATGGATGAGTGCTTTACGAAGCACGAGGAAGGGCCTTTAACCAAGACACGGCGTTCGATTTATATGCTGTTCCACGGAGGAGGAGTCAAAAGATGTGAACTGCAATATGAAAAACGCGGTCGTTCTTGGCACAATGTCTCGTACAAGCTTGATGTGGATTCTTATACTGATAGTAACCTCAGCGTCCCTTCATTCGGATTCACGTTGTGCGGAGAAGAAACAAAAAACACTCCCGGCCCAGGGCTTCTGTCCAAACTAGAAGCTTTCAAGTCAGGAAACGGAGACAACCACACCGTTTCTAAAATATTTGATATGAACTAGCCCAAAGAAGTGTTGCGTTGGAGCCCTAGAATAGTTATTGGACATCTTTTTCTGTCCATGTACAGATGGGACTTTCTGGCGGAGTTGGTGATGAGTTTAAGAGTCGTAGTTGAGGGATGAGTCCTTGACAGAGTAAGGCCCCTCATAGAGCCACGCCCCAACCAACTGAAAAACTCGCCCTTGGTCATTGGCGTCATAGGCAAGTTTGATTTCCTCCCTCATTTTCTCGTCGTAGTCAGCAATGGTTCCAAAAATATCAATCAGCGACACGTCCTCTGGGGACATGCCTGAGCTTGTCGATTGATGAGATTTCGCCATTGCATCCCTAATTCTGGGAAGAAGGGCGTATTGGCGCAAGGGCTAGCAGAAAAAAAATCACAAGGCGCAATATCCGAGTTTTTTATGTGGCATAGACAAGTTTCACTGATCTTGTCCCCGTCCGTCTGAACGGTGCATCGGGATGCACCAATAAGAGGACATACCACTTTTATCCCAAATTGATCCTTACCATTCAAGAAATATCCCATTGTGGATATTTTTACTTGATGCAGACGAGGCGTCATGAGATATGATCCTAAGGGAACATTCCACGGATATGTTAAAAAAGGCTCTTCCTATCTCTCTGTCGCTATTAATTGCGATTTTGCCTGCCTGCGGTGAAATCAGCACAGAACTTGAAAAACCACTGAAATCACAGTTGGTGAAGAATATCCCTGCTAAATTCAAGGTTAGCGATGTCGAGGCAATCATTCTTGATGAACCAAGGGAAAATGTTCGTGTGGTCAGGTGGGAAGCTCAGTTAAGCCCTTTCGAAACGCTCTACAGAAAGACTACGTATGACGCAGCTTTCAACGAAACCTTGGGGCCCTTTTTCCAAGACAAAATCGCTGCAATTAATAGTGACTCCCGTCTTGATAAAATGTTCCGAAGCGTGCATAGCAACGAAGCGAAGAACCTTTATTACGATTTGAGGTCTCCTTACAGATTGACACCACAAAACGCCCCAACACTGCTTTTGCCCATCCTTCGAACAGGCGAAACGTTGAACGTCGTAGGCAAGGCAACCTTGGCGCTTGGTAAAGAATGGAAAGTAGTTAGTTTCTCAATGCAAACCAGACTTCCTGACATCAACGAAAAAGATGATTTTGGCAACAGTGTGGTAGTAGTGGATACTCCCGAATTTAAGGGACTAGGCGAATCCATCCTCAACAACTACAACCAGCAATTTGCTAGATGGAATGAACTCTGTGATCTAGTCAGCAACAGTTACAGCGTAGGTACCGCTCACATCAAAAGGGTTTGCTCCCCAGGATCTCAGTGGCTATTCCACCTTAAATCTAGCCGAAAATTTGGTGATGATCGCGTAGTTTGGCGATTTGAGAGCTTTGAAGGCAATAAGGCCAAGGCAATTGCTTTTAATCCTTCAAATCCCAAACACTGGGCCAAATTCGAAGGTGAAATCCATGAACCGGATAAAGCTGGTGATAGGCCATGGCTTTGGATGAAACAGACTATTGTTTCGCCAGACACAGAATATGACATTAGGCACCGCGTCAAAAGGTATGGCGGCTCAGATTGGGTTGAATGGTTTTTTAGCCGTGCGTTGAGGCATGGAAAAGAACATGTCACGGTTACCTTCCCCGGTGATGAGGTGCATTTCAGACCTTACGAAGCCGATATCCACACGATAAAAATGATTCCTCCTAGAAGCTAATCGAGCACGATTCTGATCACACAATTGAAAGATAAGCCTGATATACAAGTTCTCTTCGATTAGCCTCCACTAAGGCTAACTGAATCGGCAACCGTTTAAATTAATTCGACACCCACAGAAATACAATGAGCTATCATATAACCGAAGAAGCCAAACGCACCTATTCTGCCAACCCTATCTACAACCATCCAAATGTAAAAAGCTGGGATGATCCCACTCTTACCTGGGAAGAATTGACAGTCTTTGAGCGAAACGCCTTTCACACCATATCGGAAGTCCTGGCCCTAGACGGGATTCCTACCGGCGACCGTATGGATGAAGCCCGGGGATTACGTCAAGGATTGCAAGAGGGTCTGTTCACTCCTGAGTACAACAATCCGCTCCTGTAAGGAGCTTAGTAGAAAGGTGACAGGCTCTTCTTTGCATAACTTGTATATATGCTTTTAGATATAACGGGAAAGGTCTACTTAAGAATTACGTGATTATAAGCTATCACCGCATACTATTGAGTTGGTTGGCAGACTCATCTACTAATTCAAGAAAGGATCAATCCAAGCGCAATAGTTCCGCCTACTAACCAAATTTCTAGGAGTTGCTACGTCTTCGAAATAGCGTTCTAGGTTGGACCCGGTGTTGGAATCATCACACGCGATGTCACCATTCACGTTTTGTCTTGCGCAACTGCATGAATCCTGCTCATGTCTTAATTCGGAACACACTGTGTGTCTTGATAGGCACTTTAATTTAGAACCTCAACGAGTTATGGAACGTAATAATATTTCGCGTAGAAAATTTCTACAATTAACTACATTCACTGTTCCATTCTTAACAACAAATTCAGTTTATGCTTCCGATTCTATAGTTAAGGTAAACGTACTTTCACCGGTAATTGATAGCGCTTGGACATGCGAGAACGACGTTTCATTGTTAAAAGAGAATGGTGTACGAGTAGTTTTTCGTTACCTCGCTGAACTACCGCAACCAAGCCTCTATACTAAGAGACTTACTGCTAATGAACTCACAGCGCTAACCGATAGCGGTCTCGCTGTAGGTACTGTCTACCAATATTATTCTAATCAGAAAAGCTACAATAAATATCATAGTGTTAACTCAGAGACCAAAAGTAAAGATGGCGGGAAACGTTTTTGCGAAGTCAATGGTGAGCGAGACGCAATACTTGGCATGAGGGAGGCAAAAAAACTCGGACAACCTAAGGGTAGTACTATCTACTTTGGGGTGGATGGCAGCTTTGGCCCAAAAGATATGGACAACGTTATAGGCTACTTTGAAGGAATAAATTCTGTTGTTGGTACAGATTATGAGATAGGAGTTTATGGGTCGGGGTTGACAGCAAGTAGCTTGATAAATAAAG
>CAWUJC010000294.1:0-4438 GCA_963922355.1 uncultured bacterium
GATCGAACAGAACCACGGCGTGAAGATGCGGCCGAACGACATCCCGCTCGACGACAAGAAGACCTTCGACCTCCTCCAACGCGCGACCAACACCGGCCTCTTCCAGGTCGAATCGTCCGGCATGTGCGACGCCTGCCGCCGCATCAAGCCCACGCGAGTGGAGGACATCGTCGCTATCGGCGCCCTCTTCCGCCCGGGCCCGATGGAGTTCATCCCCCTCTATGCCGACCGTAAAAGTGGCAAGGTGCCGGTCGAATACCCGCACGCGTTGCTCGAAGACATCCTCGAAGAGACCTACGGCATCATCATTTACCAAGAGCAGGTGATGATGGCGGCGCGAATCCTGGCCGGCTACACCCTCGGCGGCGCGGATAAACTCCGCCGCGCGATGGGTAAGAAGAAGGTCGAGGAGATGAAGAAGCACCGCGAAATCTTCGTCAAGGGCTGCGCGGAGCACCATCAGATCAAAGAGAAAAAGGCGAACGAGCTCTTCGACTTGCTCGATAAATTCGCTGGCTACGGCTTCAACAAAGCCCACGCCGCCTGCTACGGCGTCCTTACCGTGCAGACCGCTTACCTCAAGGCCAACTACCCGGTCGAGTTCATGGCCGCGCTGATGTCCAACGACATGGACAACACCGAGAAGGTCGCCATCTTCGTCGAAGAAGCGAAGCGCATGGGCATCGAGGTCAAAGGACCGGACGTCAACCAGAGCCTGACGACCTTCAGCACCGAGGACGGCGCGATCCGCTTTGGCATGGCCGCCATCAAAAGCGTGGGCCGCGAAGCGGTGAAGCAGATGGTGGCCGAGCGGAAAGAGAACGGACCTTTCACCAGCATCGCCGATCTGGCCGTCCGTGTCGGCAACCGCCAGCTCAACAAAAAGATGCTGGAAGCGCTGATCAAGACGGGGGCCTTTGACTCGTTTTCTCCCGTCCGCAAGCCGCTCCTTGCGGAAATTGATCCGGCCATGGCGGAAGCCGCCTCGGTGGCCAAAGACAAAGAACAAGGCCAAGGTGGTCTCTTCGGCGATAGCTTTGACCTCTCCGGCCAAGCGGGCGGTGCGAATGGAAACGGTGCCGCCAACGGGAATGGCCATGCCCCCAAGAATGGAAGCGGTCATGCCCTCCAAGAAGAAGACTGGCCGCTGGTGGAGCGCCTCGGCTACGAAAAAGAGCTGATGGGCTTCTATCTTTCCGGTCATCCGCTCGACGACCTCCGCGCCGAGATGAAGGCGCTGCAGATGCACACGGTTGCCAGCCTAATCGACGCCGATCCCAACACCACCACGCGCCTGGCCGGCATCCTTTCCAAAGTGGAAGTCCGCACCACCCGCGAAGGCAATCGCCCCTGGGCACGCTTCACCTTCGAGGACCAAACCGAATCAACCGAGCTGCTTTGCTTCCCCGATCAGTACGCCAAGCTTCCGCGCATCCCAGAAGCAGGCGAGGTGGTGGTCGTGATCGGCCAGGTCGACAAACGCGACGAAGCCCCCAAGCTCAAGGTCCAGGAACTCATGACCATGGACGACGCCCGCGCTTCCTGTTACCGCGGCCTCCGTCTCCACCTCGACCTCGACGTCTTCGACGCCAAACGCCTCAACGATCTCCAGCAACTCGTCTTCGATCACCCGGGCAAGCTCCGCCTCGGCGTCCGCTGTCACCGGCAAAACGGCAGCGGTAAGAAGTGGGTCGACCTCAGCGTGGGCGAGCACATCGCAATTGACTTCAACGCCGACCTGGCCCGCGACCTCAGCCAATTCCTCGGTGCCGAGAACCTCGAACTCGTCGCCAGCAAACGCCTCCCCCAGCCGGAAAAACGCCGCTGGGCCAAGAAGGCCGCTTGATACTTTTCCTTGGCCTTGGCACGTACCTCGCTCCAAACTGGGGTATGGAGCGACCGAGCCGGACACCTCTCATCATCTTAGGCGTCGGTGTCTTGGCTGTCTGTCTGACGGTCGGCTTGGTGTATGCCAATCGCGACATGATCACCGATCAGTTGCGCCCCTACCTGCAGCCGTCGGCCTCAGCCGACGCGAAGGCTTCCACGGAAAGCTCGACCCGATCTCGCCCCACGGAGGCGCAAATCCAAGCCTTCGTCCGCCAATTTCAAGCCGCCTGCGAAGACAGTTCCCTTCGCCAGCTCGATGATCTCCATTACTGGGAAGGACACTCAGACCAGGACCGGACGTTTGACCTCGAACGCTTGGACCAAGCCCGGCAGAACATGGTGGTCAATAAGGCCCGCTACCTGACGTTGGCTGAGGCCCAGGGCGAACTGCCCGATGTGTGGCTCCGCAGCCTTTCCCGCCGCTTCACGTATAATGGCATCGTCAAAACACCCAACCTGCGCCCGATTGGCCTCCTGAACGCACCCAGCTTTATGCCTAAGCCAGGACTCCCCACCGGCGGCTATTTCCTCCCCGTCGGCCTCACGCCGCAGGGCGAACTTAAAATCGTAAGTCTCAACCAAAGCGGCTCACCTCGGGTGACGCCCAAGCCGGCGCTCACCCTCAAGCCGCGGTTTCGTCCCGTTTCCACCGTCAAGAGCAACGCCTTCACCCAACAACTGAAAGAGGCATTTGACCACAACGATGAACGCCTCTTTCTAGCTTTGTTCGAACTCCGGGGAGGCACTCAAGACGAAATCAACAAGAACGCCGAGATGTTTGCCCGCTACCAACTTCTCGGCAAGTTAGAGCTCAAGGACGTGGACTACATGCTCTTCCCCGATGGCGGCCAGGTTGCCCTTGAGGGCCGCTACTTCAATTTACCCATCGTCGGGGTCGCGACCATCACGATCGAAAACCAGACGAGCCAGGAGAACTTCCCTCTGCAATTGATGCTCGGGATGAATGAAGACGGGGAGATCAAAGTCCCGATGCTTGAGCCCAAGAAGTAGAGGCGCTGCCTGTTTATTTTCCGCCTTGCCGTGCGGGCAGTGCCTCGCCAAGCTCGCCTCTTCATGTCCGATGCCTCCTCCTCCCCCGAAACTCCTCCCGAGCAACACCACGGCTTGTCGAAGGACTTGCGGGAACTCTTAGGCTCGGGTGAAGAGGGCCTCTCCATCGGCGACTTGATGAGCAAGTTGCAAGACCGCGGCTTCGGTCTCGTCCTCATTCTTCTCTCTCTCCCCAGCGCTTTACCCGTCCCGGCGCCGGGCTACAGCACCCCGTTTGGCATCGCTCTGGTGTTACTGACGCTGCAACTCCTGGTCGGGCGCAAAACCCCCTGGCTGCCCCAGTTTGTCCTCAAAATGAAGATTGGACCCAAACTGGCCAAGGCAATGATCGGCGCCGCCGCCACCTTCTTCGACAAAGTGGAATGGTTGATCAAACCTCGCCTCAGCTGGCTGGCGGGTGGCTTTGGCGAACGCCTGGCCGCGTTGATCATCATCATCATGTCCTGCCTGATGATCCTGCCCATCCCCTTTACCAACACGTTCCCGGCCATGGTCATCTTCATCATCGGCGTCGCGCTGATCGAAAAAGACGGCCTCCTCATGCTCTTCTGCCTACTCCTTGGGGCGGCAGCGGTCGCGCTCTACGCTTACGTTGTCTACATCGTCCTCTACTTCGGCACCAGCGCCGCCGAGCAACTCAAAGACACCGTGAAGGAATGGCTCCTCGGGGCGGCGGAATAACGGGCCATTGCGCTCCATCAAGCGAAAGGTTAGGTTGAGTGTATGCTTCCCCCTGAGTTTGTCGACATGCTGTGCTGCCCGGCCTCGCGGCAGGATCTCCGCCTAGCCACGGAAGAGGAAGTGGCTCGCCTCAACGAGACAATCCGCAGCGGTGGGCTGCAAAATTTAGCGGGAGAAGAGGTTTCCGTTCCAGCCGATGAGGCCCTTGTCCGCGTCGATCACGAAGTGGTCTACCTCGTGCGCCAGGACATTCCGATCCTCATCGCAGATCAAGCGGTGCCTTACGAGACAACCCTCGGCGACCAGCGTTACCAACCGGCTGAATCCAGCGCCACGTAAACCAAAGGCGACCATGGCTGATTCCACCCCCCGCCAGTTGGGGATGTTGCTGGCCGTTGCGCCCGAGCATCCCAATTTTGCCCGTGCTCTCGCCGCGATTGACTACGCCTTAACCCAAAGCCACCGCTTCTTTGTCTACGCCATTGACGAAGGCGTGCGCTCCGTCGCAACGCCGGAACTCCAAGACCGGCGAAATAGCCACCCCGAAACCTTTGCTCTGTGGGCCTGCGCTTACGGCGCCGAAAAACGCGGCCTCCCGGTGGACGAGCAAGCCGCTTACGCCGGGCTTTCCGTCTTGGCCGACCTCATTTCTTCTACCGACAAGTTTGTTGCCGTTACCGCCATCGAAGCTCCGACCGGCACCCAACCCGGTAAACGCCATACGCCGCCCCGCACCTTGGTCCTGGTGGAGGCTGACCCGGAGAGCGATCCGCGAGCGGCCGAAGGCGTTCGGATC
>CAWUJC010000295.1:0-4431 GCA_963922355.1 uncultured bacterium
CTTCATCGGATTGATCTTTGCAGAAACGGGTACGGCCCAAACGACGACTTGGACCGGCGCGATTGATAACGACTGGAACACCTCCGGAAATTGGGACAACGGTCTCCCCAACACCGTGCCTAGTACCGTGATTGCTGCGGATGGAGCGAGTGTGACCATGTCGGCGGGGGCCAATGCCTCCAATATTCTCATTTCCGGTACGGGAGTAACGGCGCCAACGCTGAACATTACAGAGAATTTAACGGCGAGTAGTTTGGTTCGTGTCGGCAGCAACAGCTCGGGCAGTAATTTCCGCGGAGCCGTGAACCATGCCGCCGGCACTTTTAGCACCACCAGCGCTCTTTTAATTGGAGCGGGAGCCAGCTCCGCCACGTCCGGTAATGAGGGGAGCTACCAATTCGGAGGAACCGCTTTGGATTCTCCCTCGGTCTCGGCTTCTTCTATCCGCTTGGGGGATCGGGTTGGTGAAACGGGAACCCTGGAGTTGAGTGACAATGGAACGTTTGGCACGACCAACAATCTGGACCTCTCGCTCTTCAACGGCACTTCGACCTTCTCTGTCTCCGGTGGTGATTTAGCGATCAACGTGGGCGGGGACATGCGGATGTCATTTTCCGGTGGTGGTTCCGTCACGGTGAATGCCACGCTTACTTCCTCCGGCTTTAGCACGATCAACGTGGGGGGCAATGTCCTCTTCGACACGGGAAGCGGTGGGAACAACACGGACTTTAATCTGGCCTTGGATGGTTATGCTGGCGCGCTTAACGATACGATTGTGATCATCGACGCGACGACGTTTAGCGGATTTCAGGAGTTCGGCAACGTGGCGGATGGCGACACTTTAGCGATTGATGGGTATGAATTTCTGGCGGACTACGACACCACGAACGGTGATTTTTCTCTGGTCGTGACGGCCGTGCCGGAGCCTTCGAGCGGGATGCTGCTCATGGGGAGTGTGCTGTTTGCCGCTTATGCGCGCGCTCGTCGCTCGCGCAAATAACGCGCGGCAACGCGGCAACATGCTACCTTTCTTGATTGGCCGATGGAGGCTCTGAACTTCGCCTGATCAGGTGAAGAGCCAGCTAGGTTCGGTGCAGACCATGATCAATCGAAGCCACATCCTCGTTCTCCTGACTCTAGGACTCATGACCGCTCAAGAGGCGGCGTGGGGGGGAGAGCGGGCTCGCTCGACAGATTTACGAGCGGCAACGTCCAAGGTTGATGGTGATCATCAACACGGTGGGGTCGGTGAGCCCCATGCCTTACGCTGGGATTACCAGATCTTGCCGAAGTGGAGTCGATTTTCCGATAAGTCAGGCAAGCCCTTTTGGCGAGACCTGGCGACCTCGAGCGAACTCCAGCCCCTTAAGAGTACGAAGCCACTCGAATTTGGTGAGACCAAACTGGGGCCGCTCCCTGAGAACCGAGGAAATCACTTTCTCCGGCATCAGTACTTGGTCGGCGAAGACGGGTACTTTTTGGGGTGGAACCGTGATTCCCTAAATCCCGAGAGTGAGTATGCGAAGTCGGCCATCATCGCGCGCTATCATCCGCCACGAGCGGGGAACTATAGCCTGGACGGTCAACTTCATTGGACCCCCCAGGGGGCGCCTGATCTCCGTCGCGCTTGGTACGCGATTGGGGTGGAAAGAGACGGGGGAGAATTCGATGTGCTTTACCAGCGAGAGTTGCAGGCCGATGCCAACATTGGGGTAGAAAGGCCCTTGGTTGATCTTGGCCAAGAGCCCAAGTTGCAAAACATCACGCTCGCCGAGGGTGAAAAGCTTGTCTTTATCGCCGCATCCTCCGTTCAGAACTATCGCTATGTCTTGATCAATGATGAGGACTTGAGCATCAGCAGTTATGTCCTTCCGGCGTTAAGTGAGGTTCCGGTCGTTTATCAGCAAGTGTTGCAGCTGCTTGATCTCAAAAAGCCGGAGCTGGCCGAAGTTCGTCGTCTCTACGAGGAAGGAAAAATGGCTGAGGCCTTTCGGCTCTATAAGGATCAGTTGATCCAGAGAATTGGTAGCTTCGAGCCCATCGACCATTTCAACTATTGGCTCTACGGGCCGGCAGATGCGGACGAGCTTCTCAACGGCGTGCTGACGACGAAGCGCTACGGCAAACCAGAACTTACCCGGGCAAAGATCGGTCTACCCGGGCAGGTTGATTGGTATCGAGTTCCGGACGATGGCTACACGACCTTACTTCGTGATATCACCGCCATGTTCTGGGTCAACAAACTCGCGGAAAAATATCAGAAGACAGGGGACACCCGCTATCTCCAAGCCTGGCTCGGGTACTGGGCGGATTTTTCTCAAAATTGGCCGGAAGCGTACCTGGCGGCACGTCGCAACCCGGAGCTGATGGCCAAAGTGGAAAAGAACTCCATCGCTTGGAGTGATATTGGACTCTACATCGCCTGGCGAGTGGAAACTTTTGTCCAAGGCATCAACGCGATTGCTCGCACCGCCGTGCAGAAAGACCAAGTCAGCGCGGTCGACGATGAGAAGCTGGCGCACCTTCTTCTCCATCTCTTTACCTTTGAGTCGCCCCGAGGGGTGATGAGAATTGAACGCAGCCACGGCGCTCCGAATCAACGGCTCCACCTAGCAGCTTCCATGTTTGATCTGTCCGCTTATTTAGCGGAGGCAAAGGAAGCCCCGCAATGGCGGCGTTTAGCCGTGGTGGAGTTGGAGCGTTCTGGCTACTTGCCCGATGGCAGCGACATGGAGCAGAGCCTGAACTACAACACGGTCTTGATTCGCACGGTTCAACAGATGCTGGCCACCGCAAAGCTCATTCCGGGAGCGGAAGGGGAGGGCTGGTATGCAAGGTGCAACGAGATGCTGCGCTATCGCTACTACTTTCTCCACGCCATCGCGAAGCCGGACGGCTCTCAACCGATCATCGGGAGCAACAATACCTGGAGAAATTACCGCTATCCCAGCAAGCGGCTCCCCGGATTGAGCGTGCCTCAAGATTTTTGGAAGAAGAACATGGACACGGAAGAAGGCGAGGAAAAGACGCCAGTGGCGAAGAAGGACGAGAAGCCGCACCCCTCACTCATTCAAGACTTTGCCGAGCTTCCGCTCTCAGCTCGAATCAAAGCTGCGATTGTGGAAGATCGAGATGACTTTAAACCCGGTTTTGATTCAGTCTATTTCCCGTACGGTGGTTTTGCGGCTCTGCGCAACGGATGGAAGAAGGATGACCTTTATCTCTTTATGAAGTCCTCGCGCGCTGGTGCGGGGCATATGCGACAAGGTGGCAACGGCATCGAGGTCAGTGCCTTTGGGCAAGCCATGATCGTCAATTCCGGCGGGGAGATGTATGACCCCGATTCTCCTTACAAGGGATACTGGATATCCACGATTGCGCAGAATTCGCTGAGTGTAGATGGCTATCAACAGGATTTACGCCACGACGGTGAAATCCAAAAGCCGTACGTGAAGCCCATCCATGCGCGCTATTTCTCTTCGACCGCATTGGATTTTGTGGAAGGTCACTACCAGGGCAAATATGCGGGCTGGAACTTCCGCCAACACGGCAAAGATGCGCCCAAGCATTATCAGTTGCCGGCGGGCGAGGTGATCTCAGACGTGAGCCACCGCCGAGAAATTCTTTTCCTCAAGCAGGAGAAGCTCTGGATCATCACGGATCGGGTGAAAAGCGCCGTCGAGCGTGACTTCACGCTTAGCTGGCTCTTGGCTCCTGAGTACACGCCGGACCAACTGAAGCTTTCGGCTCAAGGCTTTGAGACGGTGAATCCAGAACGCCCCAATCTGGCGCTTTACCAGACGGGCACGGTTCAACCAAAGTCGACCCAATACTACGGTGAATTTAGCGCCAAGCGCATCTTGGGCTGGGTTGGGCTCGCCAAGAACGTCAAAGCAGGGACCTTCACGCCGGCTTTGCATATCCTCAACGATTGGCGCGCAAAGGGGGAGCAAGAGGTCATTAGCGTGTTGGTGCCTCATCGCGCCGAAAATCCAGTGAGTGAATTTAAGCCGACGGAGAAGGGCTTCCTCCTGCGGCTCCAAGATGGGAAGGAAGTGTCCTACGTGGTGAACCCTGAAGCCGGTACGCAGGCTGTTCTCCAAACCGGAGATTACACGTTTACGCTCACTCCCGACGGAGGCGTCTACACCACGGAAAAGAAGACCGAGTCGGTGAGGTATCCGGCAACGTTTTCTTGGAAAGACACCGCGAACGGCGAAGTGCCGACCTACCGCTAAGGGGTGAGACATGAAGCACGCCGGCAATGGAAAGACTAGACGGGATAGTTTGCCTAGCGCTGTGTTGGTGGATCGTTTTCCGTTTGAAGGAACCGTCTACAGCCCAGCCGCCATCGGGAAGCTTGAGTCATCCTTTGACTTGCTCGGAGATGGGATGGACGGCGCTGCTTTTCTGGAGAGGGTTGATCGCTAT
>CAWUJC010000296.1:0-4421 GCA_963922355.1 uncultured bacterium
TCTCTCAGCAGAGTATTTTTCACAAATTTTCAATGCAGATTCATACCTAATACCAAGTTCTTGTAATAGCTGTAAGCCCACACCTTCATCTAATTTTAGCAACCCAAGAACTAAATGCTCAGATCCAACATACGGAGACTTCAATTTTTTTGATTCATCTTTCGCTAGCTCAAGAACGTTTCTCACTCTTGGTGTAAATCCCGCTAAAACGTTATCCATTCAATTTCAGTCTTTCTCTTCTTTCTTTTCTTCTTGGCCGGGGGTGGTCACCTCCAAGTCTTGGGTGCTTGGCGGCGGCCAGTCCTTCAATTTATCTCGCATCGTGTCCGCGCGCAGAGCATCGCGTTCTTCGCCGCTCAGCTTGCTTTCGAGCTGTTGTTGCAGATGCGCGGGTTGCGTCCGCATAAACAACTCGTCGATCGTACCACGGTATTCTTCAGGAAGCATGCCTAAATCCGTGCCCAATCGCAACATACTGAGCAGGTTCAGTACCTCTTTAGACGAAATAGAAAAGGAATTTCGCAGGATTCCGTAGGCGCGGCCAATTTCATTGGCCACCGTGCGGGCTTTTTCCTGGATGAGCTTGAGCCGGGCGTTTTCCTCGGTCTGGATGATTTGCTTAATCACCTTGGTCAGCCGCTCAATGATTTCCGCCTCGGTTTCGCCCAAGGTCATTTGGTTGGAAATCTGGAACAGGTTGCCGAGCGCCTCGGTCCCTTCGCCGTAGAGGCCGCGAACCGCCAGACCAATCTTATTGACGGCCTTGATCACCCGAGTGATGTCATCATTCAGCACGAGGGCGGGCAGGTGGAGCATCGCGCTGGCCCGCATGCCCGTACCCACGTTGGTCGGACAGGCGGTGAGGTAGCCAATCTGTGAGTTGTAGGCAAAATCAAGATTCTGCTCGAGATCGGAGTCGATCTTATCAATCACCCGCCAGAGTTGCTTGAGTTGGAGGCCGCTACGAATGACTTGGATGCGGAGATGGTCCTCTTCGTTGATCATCACGCTGAGGGTGCGTGGTTTATTGACCACGAGTCCACTACCCGCGTTCTTGGCCGCGTGCTCGCGGCTGATCAAGTGCTGCTCAACCAGCACCTGCTTTTCCAGCGGCTTAAAATGATCCATCGTATCGTCGATGATGGAGTGGCTCATCTCCTTCAGCCCGGCCACGGCAGGACGGACCTCATCTAACACGCGCTGACGCTGCGCTTTCTTGGCCCAACCAGGAAACGGATGCTTATCGAGATTGCGCGCCAGTCGTAAACGACTGGTAATCACGATACGGTTGCCGCCTCCTTCTGCCCGGACCCACTCACTGCTGGATTGGAGCAAATTTTTAATCTTCACCGTCCCTCACCGTAGTGCTCGCCTTGGTAAAAAGCAAGTGGCCAACCTAATGGAATGAAAGATTAGAACTCCTACTGGCAGTGATTAGTAGATCTCACGAATCCGAAACCTCGTTACCACCCGAACCACGTCACGAGCCAGTCGAAGACCGCGACTCCGGCGATGACCCAGGCCAACGAATAAATCGCCGTTCCCAGGGCGACGAGATAGCCCGCCAGGACGAAGGCACCATCCCGTTCCAGGATACCGACGACCAGCAAGGCGGTAAACCAAGCGGGCATGATATTAAAGATCGGCGGCGGCATCATCAGCACCAAGCCACCAACCACGACCATAAAGAGAGCAAACTTGCGCGCCGGCCACCAATTGACCAGCACGCCGAGGCGCGGTTTGGTCAACTTCTCCATCCAGCGGAGAATCTTCGTGCTGGCCGCGACGACAAGCAGCATGGTCCGCGGAGCGAGGCGTACCTTGAGCAACTTCTCCGGCAGCCAGGCCTTCAACCCGAGAAACATTTGCAGGCCCAGGAGAGCGACCACCGCACCGACGGGAGTCGAAACCACGGGTAAAGGAATCGGCTGCATGAAGGGCGCCACCAAGATCAAAATCATCAACATGTAAGCGTGCGGAGCGACGCTTTCGAAGAGTTCCCGCAACTCCGGCGACCGGCTGCCAATGTGGCCAGAAATCCGCTCCACTTGCTCCGACATCTTGGGTCGCCGATCGAGCTCTGGGTCTTGTTGGGGGGGAAATGGAGTGGCGGCCATGGGCGTCAGATTGAGGCAGATGAAGACAATCTGCGCAACATCTTGTGTATGTCAATTTTGTGTCTATATCTAAGGACTTGACTCTAGAGAACGATCCGGGATGGTTCGGCAACCAAAACGAAGAATTTTATTGCCCATCCCGTTAAACCCGACTATTCCTATCGACTTATGACACATCTCGACCAACTCGAGGCCCAGTCCGTCTTCATTTTCCGTGAGGCGTTCCACTCCTTTAAGAACCTGTGCATGCCCTGGAGCATGGGTAAGGATTCCAACGTCCTCATCTGGCTGGCCAAGAAAGCCTTCGCAGGGAAGATCCCCTTCCCGGTGCTCCACATCGACACCACCTACGAATTCCCGGAAATGATGGAATTCCGCGATTGGGCACTCAAAGAATACGACCTCGACCTGATCGTGAAGATCAATGAGGACGCCCGTTACGGACGGGGCGAGTACAAGGAAGCTGTCTCCTACGACACGCATGATCCCGTGACCGTCACGCATGAGCTGAAGACCGTCGCCCTCCAACAGGTGATGGCCGAGCATAAGTGGGACGCCCTAATCACCGGCATCCGCCGCGATGAGGACAGCACCCGCGCCAAGGAACGCTACTTCTCTCCGCGCAACGCCGACTTTGAGTGGGACTACCGCGACCAACCGCCAGAGTTCTGGAACCAGTTCACTACCGAGGTCCAAGACGGCGAACACGTCCGCGTCCAGCCCCTCCTTGATTGGGCCGAGATCGACATCTGGCGTTACATCAAACGTGAGCAGATTCCGATTCCGCCGCTCTACTTCGCCCGCCCCGGCGAGGACGGCAAGACCTACCGCTTCCGCAGCCTCGGTGACCACCCGATCACCCACCCGGTGGAAAGCACCGCCTCGAACATCGACGAGATCATTGAAGAACTGCGCCACACCCGCACGAGCGAACGCGCCGGTCGCGCTCAGGATCACCACGAGCGTAACGCCATGCAGAAGCTCCGCGCCAAGGGCTTCATGTAAACCTCTTCGGCTTGGTTTTCCCCACCTGCCATGACACTGCTCTACTCCCCAGCTAGCGAGAATCTCGGCGGCGACGGTCTCTACAAGAAAGACCCGCCCGCCACGATTACCGCCCGCCTGAAGTTCTCGGCCCAGATTCACGAAGCCTCCCAGCGTCGCATCGACAATCTGATTGAGCGCTTCGGCGTGGATCTGCGGGAGTGGTTCATCGCCCCGCGCGGTGCCTGGGAAGTGCACGAGATTGGCGAAGCCGAAACTCAAGCCGGCGCCATGGAAGGCGACCTCGCCGTCCTCTGCGACGTGCCGGATTCCCGCACCGACCTCGACTCCAGCGTCAAAGCTCGCGATAACTTCCGCGGCGTCTACACGACCCGCACTGAACCGAAACTCCGCTGCTACTACTTCGCCCCGCTTGCAGCCAACTAACCTTTTTTTGTAACCTGACCCTCCCCTAGCCTTATGGACGCCCAACAACAACTTGATGCTAAACTCAAAGTCGTCATCGTCGGCCACGTCGACCACGGCAAATCTACGCTGATCGGCCGCTTGCTGAATGACACCAATAGCCTGCCCGACGGCAAGGTGGAGCAGGTCCAAGCCGCCTGTAAGGAAGAAGGCATGGACTTTGAATTCGCCTTCCTGCTCGACGCCTTGCTCGAAGAACAGGAGCAGAATATCACCATCGACACGACGCAGATTCCCTTCAAGACCGACAACCGCGAGTACGTCATCATCGATGCGCCCGGCCACAAGGAATTCCTCAAGAACATGATTACGGGCGCCGCCCACGCTGACGCCGCGCTCCTGCTCATCGACGCCAACGAAGGCGTGCAGGAACAATCCCGCCGCCACGGCTATCTCCTCTCCCTGCTCGACGTCAAACAGGTCATCGTCGTGGTCAACAAGATGGACCTGATCGATTACAAAGAAGAGACCTACCGCCAGATTCGCCTCGAATACACGGCCTTCCTCGAGAAGCTCGGCGTGACAGTGCAAGAGTTCGTACCCATTTCCGCCAAACTGGGCGAAGGCATCACCAAGCACAGCGAACACATGAACTGGTACCAAGGCCCAACCATCCTCGACGCCATCGAGTCCTTCGACCAGCCGCCGGCCAAGACCGAGCTTCCCCTTCGCCTCATGGTCCAGGACGTCTACCGCTTCGACGCCCGCCGCATCATCGCCGGCCGGATTGAAGCCGGACGCGTTAAGGTTGGCGACGAGATCGTCTTTTGGCCCGACCGCAAGCGCAGCACGGTCAAGAGCATCGAACTCTGGAACGCCGATCCGCAGCCGACC
>CAWUJC010000297.1:0-4418 GCA_963922355.1 uncultured bacterium
CATCGTTCCATCCCGACGCCTCTATAAGCTAACCACGTGCCCAGTTTCAAGGAAAAGCGACCAGAGCCACCAAATTGTCACCTAGGAACCGCTTAAGTCCTGAATTATCGCAACGGTTTGCTCGCGACTTGGGCGTCCGGCGGCTGCAAGGTCACCAGCAAGATTTCGGCTCGATTCCCTACCCGGACGGGTGGCCCCCAGGTTCCGGTGCCATTGAGCACGTAGAGTTGCATGGCCCCGATTTTCGCGGCGCCGCTCACGACTTCATATTGCATCGCCACCGCGTAGCGAAACGGCCAGAGCTGTCCATTGTGGGTGTGCCCGCTCAGCATCAGATCCACCCCCAAAGCCGACGGGCTGGCCAAATCCTTCGGCTGGTGATCGAGCAAAACGACCGGACGCTGCGGGGCGTGACCGTGCGGCAAAAGGACTTCGGCCAGTTCAGCCCGAGGCTGCCCGGTAAAGACACCGCGCACCCGATCCTCCCGCCCTGCGAGCAAAATTTCTCCGCCCATAAGCTCGGCCCGGTCGCGCAGGAAGCGAACGCCATTACCTTCCAAGTAGGTGATGATGTCGTCGAGCGGCCCGATGAATTCGTGGTTCCCCGTTACCGCCCAAACGCCAAACGGGGCTTGCAAGCGAGTCAGCTCGGCGCCGGTATCTTCGCGCAGCACCGGTTCCAACTCGGAGTCCACGATGTCACCGACTAGCAAAACCGCGTCAGGCTTCAGCTCGTTGACTTGATCGACAATCGCCGCGATCCGCTCCCGGCTCATGATCGCCCCAAAGTGGAGATCACTCAGGACGGCCAGCTTCCAAGGTCGGCTCAATTGCTTCCCTGGAGGCAGTTGCACGGTCAGTTCGCTAACCACCGGGTTCCGCGCGTTGATGTGCCCGCCAATCATCAAGACCGCGACCACCGCCAGGGCCATCCCCGCCACCGGGGCTCGCCAAGCCTGCCAGCGCGAGACCCAGGCGGCCTTGGGCCACCAGCGAGCCAGGATATCCAGCACCAAAGTTGCGAACGTGAACGTGCCGAAATAAAAGATGCCGACCACCCAAAAACTCCCCAGCCAGATGGCCCCAAGTGACGCCGGGTTGACCGAGTAATGCAACCAGATGCGCCCGAGCGGAAAAAGAACGGCAAAGACGGTCAGCAGCGAAATCAACGGCACCCGCCAGCGTGGCGTCTCGCGCAAGAGGCTCCACAACCGAATAAAAATAAAGGCATTTAGCGCGACGTAGACCGTCAGCGCCACGACCACAAAGATGATTCTCCACCATTCCATAATTCGAAGAGGGTTAGCCTAGCACAGTTCGGACGCAGCGCAGGCGGGAGGCTTTCAAAAACTTTGCCAAACAAAGTGCAGGCGTGAGGGCAAAGCCCGTTGCATTTCCTGGCATTAAGTGGAGGTTAACGCATGTTACTCGACGGAAAAGTCGCCCTCGTGACCGGAGCCGGTACTGGCCTTGGTCGTGCCATTGCGCAAGGCCTCGCCCAGGAGGGTGCCGCCGTCGCCTTGGCCGGGCGGCGCGAATCCAAACTCCAGGAAACCAAGGACCTGATCGATCAAGCCGGTGGCACAGCCGGGATTTTCGTCGCCGATGTCGGCGTGGTCTCCGACGTGGACACGCTGGTCCAAGCCGTCCAACTCGAGTTCGGGCCGATCGATATCCTGATCAACAACGCTGGCTACTTTCCGGAAAACATCTTTACCCACGAGCAAACGCCCACCGATTGGGACCGCGTCATCTCCACCAACTTGCGCGGGCCGTTCCTCCTCACCCGCGCCGTCATGCCCGGGATGATGGACGCCAACTTTGGCCGCATCGTCAACGTCAGCGCGCCGCTCAAACACATGCCCCAGGCGGCAGCCTACAGTTGTTCCAAGTCAGCGCTCGATGCCCTGACTAAAGCGACCGCCTTTGAGCACCGCGACCAGGATATCCTCGTCACCGCCATCGAGCCGCCCTTCTGCGATACGGAGATGCACACCGGCGGCGCCCCGCCCGAAGTGGTCGTGCCCACGATCCTCGATCTGGTCTCGCCCCAAAGCGAAACCCGCACCGGCCGCATCGTGAAGATTGAGAAGTAAGGGTGATGCTGCACTCAGATTATCTACCAGCTAGATTTCGGAGAACCAAACCGTAGACGAAATATTAAATGACGAATTGATCGGAGCTGTCTTTGTTGGCCATCTCAAAGACGTGAAATCTTTGGTGGCAAAAGGAGCGACTCTACGAAACAACCAGCTCCTACACAGCGCAGCCGAAATGGGGCATTTGGCGATTGTCCAATATTTGCTCGATCATATTGGCGAGGAGGAGATCAATTGTTTTGACGTGTTATCATTCACGCCGTTGACCTATGCCGGGGTCAACAATCATTTGGACGTGGCAAGACTACTTTTGGCCAACGGAGCCGACGTTGATGCTCACGAAGAAAAAATGATAGGGAACACGCCATTAGCTGAGGCAGTCAGGGAAGGAACTCCGGAAATGGTTAAATTGCTTTTGGATGCCGGAGCCGATCCCACCATACCTGGCTGGATGGGGCTAACTGCCTACCATCGAGCCGAACAGCGCGTGGAGAGAGAACCATCGCCCCAGGCAAAAGAAGTCTTATCCCTTATACAGACCGCGAAAGCTACTCTCTAGATGCAAAACCATCTTAGAAATAGTTAATGGATAAAAGTAAAGGCGGGCTAGGGACAGCCCGCCCTACCTTCGCTTCGCGTCAACCGTTGGTTCTGCACGGAGGCTCAGAGTGCCGACCTCCGGCAACCTGACGCTCCACCCCTCAAGCATCAAGCTGGGCCAAATTGGTAGCCGTCGATGTCCCCATCGACGGTGTGCGTTGCGTTAATCTCCCCCCCCTTCGCTCACCTCCGATGAGGACATCGGAGGCTACCAACGCGTACCGTGGGCAAACCTATTCATCATGCGTTGAGTTAAATGAAGAGGACCAACTGCACCGCTTGAGGTTTGTACCTCTCAATCCTGTAAATCTTGTTAATCCTGTCTAAATTCCGACCAAGAAACCGCGTGCGCTTGGGCTGGGGCGGAGTAGGTTTTAGTATGATTGTGATCTGCCGTGCTGGGGCGTCGCGTGAAGAAATCGACGCCGTGATCGAAGAAGTGGAAAAACTGGGCTATGAGCCGCGCCCCATCTTTGGCGAGCATCAAACCGTGGTGGCGGCGGTGGGCGACGAAACCGAGCACCATACGCTGGAAACCTTGACCGCCTGGCCCCAAGTCGAGCGCGTGCTGCGCGTGCAAAAGCGTTACAAGCTGGTCAGCCGCGACAGCCAGGACAGCGACACGGTCCTCGAGATTCGGGGACAGAAAATCGGCGCGGGCCAGGGCTTCTGCATGATGGCCGGCCCCTGCTCGGTGGAAGGCGAAGAACAGCTGATGTCTTGTGCCGAAGCAGTGAAGAAATCCGGCGCCACTTTCCTCCGTGGCGGCGCGTTCAAACCCCGCACCTCCCCTTATGAATTCCAGGGCTTGGGCGAAGCCGGGCTTAAGCTACTGGACCAAGCACGGAGCACATACGACCTCGGCATCATCACCGAAGTGTTGCGCGAAGCCGACGTCGACCTCGTGGCCAGCTACGCCGACATCCTGCAAATCGGCGCCCGCAATGCGCAGAACTTCGGCCTCATCGTGGCCGCCGCTAAGACAGGCAAACCGATCCTCCTCAAACGCGGGATGAGCATGAAGATCGAAGAATGGCTCCTGGCCGCCGAATACATCCTGGCCAACGGCAACCCCAACGTGCTGATGTGCGAGCGCGGCATCCGCACCTTCGAATCCTACACCCGCAATACGCTCGACCTCGGCGCCGTCGCCATCCTCAAACAGGAGACGCACTTACCCGTGATCATCGACCCGAGCCAAGGCTGCGGGCGAGCCGACTTGGTCCTGGAACTCTGCAAGGGTGCGGCGGCACTTAACGCCGACGGCCTGCTGGTGGAGGTGCACCCCAATCCGGCTGAGGCTTGGAGCGACGGCCAGCAGCAGGTCGACTTCGCCCGGTTCGACGAATTAACTCACGCGATTAAACCTTTTGTTTCTGCGGTAGGGCGGCCATAATTCGCCGCTCATGCCCGCAGAGAAGCAAAAAATCCTGATCATCGACGATGAGGTGGACGTCCACCTTGCGTTTCGTCGTCTCCTTGAAAAGCAGCCGCTCGACATCGAGACGGCCGCTTCCGGCGACGAAGGCGTTAAGATCGCGCAGACGTTCCACCCCGACTTGATCGTGATGGACATCCGCATGGGCAACCAAAACGGCTTGGATACGCTGAAAGAACTGCGCCGCCGCAATCCCAAGCAAACCGTCATCATGATGACGGCCTACGGCACCTCGCAAACGGCAATCGAAGCGATGAAGCTCGGCGCTTACGATTACGTGC
>CAWUJC010000298.1:0-4415 GCA_963922355.1 uncultured bacterium
GTGGTGGTGGTGGCGCTGTTCACCACGCCAAAGGGCACGCTGATGAACGGTGCGATGTCAACAAAGTTGGGACTGAGGTCGAACCACTGGCGGGCGGTGGCAGTGGTGACGGTGCCCCAGTCATAGGTGCCAGTGGCACGCGCGGCAATGGTGTTGCGGCTGATCCGGGTCTGTCCTTGTTTGGTGTTGCTTTGTACGTAGGCGGGGCCGGTCAGCGGGGTGAGACCGACGTCGCCATCGGTATATTGATCGAGGTCGGCAAAGATGGAGATGTCCCAATTCTTGGTTGGGGTGAGGCGCAGGTTAACCCGGCCGCCGACGCCGTCCCGGTCGTCCACTTCGCGACCCAAGGAGGAATTATAGACGTAGCCATCGCTGGAGGTGAGGTAGCCGCCCAAGCCGAGGTAGACGTTGTCTTTCACGATTGGGCCGCTGGCGTTGGCCACGTACTCTTGCGTGTTGAAGCTGCCGTAGCTGATCGACGCATTGGCGCGGTAGCGGTTGGAGGGCTGGAGAGTACGGACGCTGATCACCCCGGCCGAGCTGTTTCGCCCGAAGAGCGTAGGTTGGGGGCCGCGAATGACCTCGATGCTTTGTAGGTTATAGAAATCGCTGGTGTAGGCAAAGGCGTTGGCCAGCGGCACACCATCAACGTAGGTGACCACGGCGGGGTTGGAGAAGAATTGCGTGTTGCCGACGCCGCGCAGGTTATAGACGTTATTGAAACCGCGCAGGTTGGCGTTGCTGGCGTTGAGGTTGGGTACGCGTCCACTCAGATCGTTGAGCAGACCAATGTCCTCGCGGCGGATCTGTGCTTCGTCGAAGTTGCTGATGCTCTGATCGAGCAA
This sequence comes from uncultured bacterium, assembly GCA_963922355.1. GTDB lineage: Bacteria > Verrucomicrobiota > Verrucomicrobiia > Methylacidiphilales > UBA1321 > CAWUJC01. Next base: position 849 of record CAWUJC010000298.1, read on the forward strand.
AAGGCGGGGATCCAGCTTGTCGGCCCGTGCTTCGCTCTCGCTCGTGTCTTCTGCCGAAGTGGATTCAGCGACCGCAGAACTGGCCTCTTGCGCGGCCGTGGGGGAGGGTGTCCGGCGGACCGTTGACGAGGTAGACGGCTTTTGCGTCGCTTGGGTTTCGGGTTTCTCCGAGGTCTCAGGGCGAGGGGCTTCGATAACCACATCGGGAAGATTCGTGCCCGAAGCTGGCGTGGTCTCGCTGTTCGCCGTCGAGGTGGTCCCGGTTGCGTTCAAATCTACTGGGCCGGGAGCGTTCGGGTTGGTCTCTTGCGCCTGGGTGGGGAGAACGACTCCCAACACGGCCAAACCACAGATCATGCCAACCCTGCGTATCGCTTCTTTGCTTCCAGCCATAAGCTGCGAGCAAAGCATAGACCGTCTGGTAGGGCAAGCAGCGGGAATCGAACTGAAATGGGCTAGCCATTCCGTTCCAATTTACGGGCGATGCAAGAGCACAAACGAATAATGGCCGCGACGGTAAAACCCCCGAGGCCAAAGATAATCAATCTGGAAGAGAGCCAAGACAGCAAGGTTAATGTGGAAGCTCCCAACCAGGATGGCTCTAGCCAGCTGATGGCCGCGCACAGGGCACTGCTACAAAGGAGGACAAAGCTTACGTGATCGAGGGTATCGACCAAGCGAGCGGTAAAGGTTCGCCGGCGCAAAAGTTCGGATCCATAAAACTGAAAGGGGTGTTGGGGCTTTTCCAAAGAGGCTTTTTCTCCACGTCTACTTCACGCCAACTTCCGCAGGGCGACCATGGGTGAGTGGCTCGGGCAGTTCGGTGAATTCGTTGATGGCGGCGAAGAGCGCGTCGAAGTCCTTCTCCGGATTGAAGACGTCGCCAATCAGGAGATCGGTCAGGCGGCCGCGGAGGTCCGGGTGATTGCGGATCACTTTCCCGAAGTTGAAATTGGGATCGTAGAAGGCGTAGACGATGCGGCGCATCTTCTCAATGCCGGCGCATAAATTTTCGCTGTAGGCGGCGAAGCGACCGGCGGAGGTGTCGCCGCTTTGGAGTGCCTCGTGCACGGCATCGGCGGCGAACTCGCCACTGCGCAAAGCCAGGAAAACACCGGAGGAAAAGACCGGATCAAGGAAGGCAAAGGCGTCGCCGGTCAACACGAGTCCATCCGTTGCGCTGTGGCGAGAACGGTAGCTGTATTCGCCCGTGACCCAGGTTTCGGGCAACATTTCCGCGCCCTCGAGGTGATCCGCGATCCAGGCATTATTGGCGGCTTCGCGCGTCATGATGTTGGCCACGTCGCGCTCCTCATTGCGGTAGAGGTAGTCGCGTTCGCCCACGACGCCGACACTCACGATGTCGTCACGTTGGGGAATGTACCAGAACCAGCCCTTGTCCGGCAGGTAGGCCACGGTGGTGGCGCCGGCGTCCAAGCCTGCGTCGCGCTTGGCTCCGCGGTAGTAGGCCCAGAGGGCAATCTTGTTCAGCTTGGGATCACGCTGCCGCCACCCCTCCTTGCTTTGGGTAAAGGCATCGCGCCCGGTGGCATCAATGGTTATCGCGGCGCGGAACTCGCGCGGGCCGTCGGCACCTTCCGCCGTCACGCCCACGACCTGGTCTTCCTCTTTGAGGAGAGTCAGAGCCGTGGTGTCTTGGAAGATTTCTGCACCTTTGGCTTGAGCGTTCTCCAGCAGCATGGCGTCAAAGACGTTCCGTTCGACCTGCCAGGTGGTGGAGCTGGGGTGATCGTAATGCTGGAAGAAGTAGAAGGGTTGGGAGATGCGACCGTCTTCGCTGGCGAACTGGACGCTGTGCTTGTGGGGGAATTGGAATTGCTCGAGTTGCTCCAACACGCCCAGCCGCTGAAGCGTAAACCAGCAGAAAGGCATGAGCGATTCGCCCACGTGGTAACGGGGGAACCTGGCCTTCTCTAAAACAGCGACGCGATGCCCCTGCTCGGCCAAGAGAGCGGCAGAGGTGGCGCCGGCCGGTCCTCCACCAATGACCAGAACATCGTAGTGTGAATTGGGCTGGATCATGATGGATTAGTATAACGCAATCAGTGTGGGGCGCAAAAAAAGCGGGAGCGGCATGATGGCCCTAGGCCGGCACGATTTCCACGATTTCGGCCAGAACATGACCGTTCTCGAGGCGGAGTTGATTCCGCCGTCCGTGCAGCACGGTACCTGCCTCAAGGCCCAGGTGGGCAGCCAGGATGTCGTCGGCTTGGAGGCGAAAAAAGGCGGTTGGCTGGCTGAGCATGACGATGCCGGCGGAATCAAGAATCCCTCCCAGAGGTTCGCGCGCGGCGAGGATGCGCTCACGCACCGGTGCTTCGGCAATCGCATCGAGGTGGATTTCGATCGCGCCATACTCGACCGGTCGTTGGCTCTCGGTGGTGCGGAGTAAAACTTCTCGCGCGTAGACCTGGGAGGAGTCGGCCGGAAATTGAACGGCCAGAGCCTGTACTTGGATGGGCTGCCCATGGTGCTCCTGCAGCCGCGAGGTCATGTCGCCGGAGTGATCTAGCAAGTGCCGTGCGGTGCTGGGCAGGTCGTCCGCTTGTACCGCCTGGAGGTCAAGCCGGTCGAGGTCCGCCTCGTCGTGAAAGCGGCGCAGCGGAGCCAAGTCAACCGGGGCAGGCATGGAGGAAAGTAAGCACAGCTTGCGCCTGTTGTCACCTGGGCCAGGGTTGCAGTAGGCCGGAGCCGCGTTAAGTTGGCCCCATGCGAGTGTCAACTAGGATCGTGCTTTGTTTCACTTTTGGACTGCTCGGAGGGCTCTCGCCGGGTCAAGCTTGGGCCGAGGAGAAGAACGAGCCCAAGGTGTATTCTGAAGACTTCGCGGAAGCCGAGGTGGGATCCGAGCCTGGCTCCATTATGGTGTTAGAAGGCAATTTTTCGGTGCAGAACATCGAGGGCAAGAATGCTTTCGTTTTGCCCGGAGAGCCAGTCGGCGATTTTGGCTTTCTCTTTGGTCCTCGCCTGCCACCAGCGGGGGTGATTTCGGCTACCATCACTGCAGAGAAAAAGGGGCGCCGGATGCCGCGTTTTGGCATTGGTTGGGGCGGACAAAATGGCCTCAAGCTCTTTGCCAACCCGGCAGCCAAGAAACTGGAGCTTTTTGATAATCAAACCAAACTAGGCGAAGCGCCCCTGGCATGGGAAAGCGGACGGTTACTTTTCTTCAACTTAATCCTCGAAGAAGAGCAGGGTGAGTGGTGGGCAAAGGCGCATGCGACGCGATCCCCGAAAAGCATCAAAGCGCGAGCTGATGAAGCCGCTTTCTTGAAGGTAAAGCTCCCAGCTCCACCACGTCCTGGTCGCGCCAGTGTTTGGGCTCAACCATTTTCCGGTCTGCCGATTCGGGTTGAGAACCTCATGGTGAAAGAAATGCCGGCTTCCTAAAGGCATTTCTCCTTGCCCGGGGTGGGGGCGGGCCGGTATGTTACCGGACTTCGCTTGACCGCGATTTTTCCTAGGACAGGTGGCTGAGTCCGGTCGAAGGCACACGACTCGAAATCGTGCGACGTTTCACGACGTCCGTGGGTTCGAATCCCACCC
>CAWUJC010000299.1:0-4412 GCA_963922355.1 uncultured bacterium
ATTGATTCTGCCATTGAGACGATGAAGGAGATCAATCCCTACGTGGAGGTGGATCGCTTCGAGACGTCGATCCGGTCCGACAACGCCTTGGACATCATGCGCGATTACGATGTGATCGTCGACGGCACGGATAACTTTCCCACCCGCTACTTGATCAACGACGCCTGCGTTTTGCTCGGCAAGCCCAACGTCTACGGCAGCCTCTTCCGCTTCGAGGGGCAGGCCACGATCTTCTGGGCCGAGAAAGGCCCGTGCTACCGTTGCCTTTACCCGGAGCCGCCTCCGCCAGAGATGGTCCCGAGTTGCGCCGAAGGCGGCGTGCTGGGCGTCTTGCCGGGTGTGATCGGCTGTATCCAGGCGATCGAAACGGTGAAGTTAATCATTGGGGCCGGAGATCTGCTAGTTGGCCGCTTGATCGTCTTCGATGCGCTTCAAAGAGCTCAAGGTACGCAAGGACCCGGAATGCCCGATCTGCGGCGAGAACCCGACCGTGACTGAGCTGATCGACTACGAACACTTCTGCGGCACCAACGTCATCGCCGACACCAGCGCCGGCGTGCCGGAGATCGAAGTGGACGAACTGGCCGAGCTGCGCGAGAAGGGCGGCGACTTTGATCTGGTCGATGTGCGCGAAACCCACGAGTTTGAAATCGCCAAGTTGGAGCCTTCGATCAACATCCCAATGAGCGATTTCTCGTCTCGCTTGCACGAGTTGGATAGCTCGCGTGATATTTTGGTCATTTGCAAGAACGGCCAACGCAGCACGAAAGCCTGCAAGATGCTCCACACCGCGGGCTTCCGCAAAATCAAGCACGTGGAAGGCGGCTTCGAGGCCTGGGCCGAGGAAGTGGACGAAAGCTTCCCGATATACTAAGTTTTCTGCATGCGGATGCATGGAGGGGAACGCTGCTGGCACGACGGCAACGGCTTTGACGGTTCCGACATCTCCGCCGGTCACGAGGTGATTGTGGGCGGAGCAACGGTGACGCCCGAAGTTGACGTCGAGGAGAAGGTCGAAGAGGCCTTCGATAAAGGTTGGTCGGTTATTGTCTGGGACGACCCGGTCAACCTCATGAGCTACGTGGTCTTTGTCTTCAAGAAGGTGTTGGGGATGAACGAAAGCGAAGCCACCAAGCACATGCTGGAAGTCCATGAAAAGGGGAAAAGCGCCGTAGCCAAAGACAACAAGGAAAAGGCCGAATTTCTCGTCCACCGCCTGCATGGCTTTGGCCTGCACGCCACCATGGAGCAAGCCAAGTGATTTTCGAGAAAACCGACAGCGGCTGGACCTTGGAGTTTGAGAAGATGGAGGCTTTTCTCCTCGCCAGCGCTCTTAACCAGCTCCTGGAAGACTACCGGCTCAGCCCGGAGGAGTTGCGCAAGATGCGTCGCGGCTCGTACAAGCGCGTCGTCAGCAGTAGTAAAGAAGCCGCGCGGCACTTGGAAGAGGAGCAAGAGCTGCTCGAAGACGCTGAGACGATGTGGCGGGCCGAACGCGAGGGCATTCTGAAAGGGTGGATGCAAAGCTACGAGCCAGGAGATGCCTGGAAGCTTGAGCTGCCCGATGAGGAGCTGGAAGCCTTCCTCAATGTGCTCAACGACCGTCGGCTCTATCTTGCCACCAAGCACCAGTTCACCGTGGAAGAGCTAGATTCGCCGCCGGAGGAAATGGCCGACGAGAACGTCCGTGCCGCGCTCTGGGAAATCCATTATCTCGCCATGTTTCAGGAGACCTGCCTCCGCCTGATGGAAGAGAACGATGATGAATAGCCTCGTCGGCCTGACGGAATTCAGGCACGTTTAATTCGTGAATCCTCTGGGTAATTGGGTCTACGCAGAGCCTATTGGTGAGGGATCAACCGACTTCCTCGTCACGGGAGATTTGAATCCTGTGACCTTTCGTGAAGTGGAGGGAGTGCATCAACTCTCGATCCGGTTGCCTTCGATGCTGTTTGTCATCGCCGTCATGACACTCGTTTCGATGTTCGCTCTAGCCGTAGCGTATCAGGCGGGAGGAATTTGGATTGCGGTCGTTGTCTTGCCTTTCCTTACTTTTGTGGCAGGGACGACGGTCGTCCTGTTTTATCTGATGTTTTCCGTGTTGCGAGAACGGGTGCACCGTTTTGATCCCGCAACTCGACACATCAACTTGTGGCATCAGCAACAGCCACTTGCCTTTGAAGTGGTGGAAGGGATTGAAGTCAGAACCAACCGACCCACTTTTAAAGGCCTGAAGCAAGGTGATCTCGGCTGGATGGGAGAAGTCTGCCTACTGGTTAAACAAGAAGGCGAGAATTGGCGTTACCACGTTTACAGTGGGTCTATTTTTTATGCACCCAAGCTAGGGCAAAAGCTGGCTGACCTGCTCTCATGTCCAGTTGTCACTTACAGGGATTAACTTGTTGTTAAATGGACTGCATCCTCGACATCAGCTCTAGCTGCGGCAAGCTTTCGGCATGAGTATGGCCATTGAATTTGAGCGCGACCGTTTTGACGGCTTAATCTTCGATATGGACGGCACGCTGGTCGATAGCATGCCTGCCCACCTCATTGCTTGGCGCGAGGCCATCGACAAGTTTGGTGGCGACTCCTCCAAATTCACCGAGGAGTATTACTACGCCAAGGCTGGGCAGCCGACGCGCTCCATCATGGCGCAATTTGAGGCCGACTTCGGGTGGGACTGGCCGGTTGACGAAGCCACCAACTACAAGGACCAGCGCGCACGCGCCCATCTGCAAGATGTGGAGATCATCGAGCCGGTGATGGATGTGGTCCGAGCCTTTCCGGACAAGCCTAAGGCGGTGGCCTCCGGCAATTTCCAGGAATCCATCGAAGAGATTCTGACGGCGCTCAACATCATCGATCTTTTTGCCTTCGTTATCGGCTCGGATAAAGTGGAGCACGGGAAGCCCGCGCCGGACCTCTTCCTCAAGGCGGCTGAGGGCATGGGCGTGAACCCCACTAAGTGTCTTGTCTTTGAAGACGGCGTGCCCGGTATGCGCGCAGCTGATGCGGCAGGCATGGCTTGGATCGACGTCCGTCCGTACTACCTGCATGAGGACCATCCCTCGCGCAGCGTTCAGCATAGCTAACCACGACGTATTCTCGAACCAATATTTGGTAGGGCGGGCAGTCCCTTGCCCGCCGCGCAGAACGGGGAGTGCGAGCTTGCACTCGAGAGCTCGCTAATGAGGACAACGGTGGCTGCCACAGCCTGATGAACAGGCGACGTAGTCTTATTTTTGCTCCGCCTGACGGGCCATCAGCCAAAGTAAATCGGCCAAGCGGTTCAGGTACTGCAAGACGGCGGTATAGGCTTCCAGTTTGTGGGGGGAAATGCCAACCACTTCTCGCTCCGCGCGGCGGCAAATCGCCCGGGCCAGTTCCAGGGCGGCGGAAGCCCGGTTCTCGCCCGGCAGCACCCAGTCTGTCCAGGTGCCTTGGGTGGCTTCCAGGTGCTCGATCTTCTCCTCGACCCAGCTCAACATCTCGGGGGTAAACTTGGGCATCTTGCTCTGCTCAAAACGTGCTCGGTCCTGCTCGTCCAAGGCCAGGACGCCCATCAGGGCAATGAGATCGCGCTGGATCTTTAAAATGTCGCCGCCCAGTCCCTCGGCGGGAAGCTCAGCCCGAGCGAGCCCCAAGGCCGAGGTAAACTCATCCACCGCACCGTAGGCGACCACACGGCGATCAGTCTTCGAGACCCGGCGCCCATACAGCAAGGAAGTTTCACCGGCATCACCCGTCTTGGTGGAAATCTTCATCCCCAGAACATGCCCGAAAAACCGCGACACGCTCGAAAAAAATGCGTTAGTTTAGCTCAATGCCTAAGACCGCCCAGCTCATCTATGCCTGCCCGGAGACGGATGCGAACCTCCTTTATCTCAGTCGTTTTTCTGCGCCCGATCCCTTTCTGTGGTGGAAAGTCGACGGCCAGAGTCATGCGGTTCTTAGTACGTTGGAGATTGATCGCGGGCGCGCTTGCCCGGGGCTCGATCACGTTCACGCCGCGGATGAATTTTTCCTCAAGGGCGCACGCAAAAAGGATTTGGTGACGGTCATCGCCGGCATCAAGGCGATCTTTAAAATCAGCAAGTTCATCGTGCCGGAGAACACCTCGATTGGTCTGGTTGAGCAACTACGTCGCAAAAAGATCGCCGTCGTGGTCAAGAAAGGCGACTTCTGCCCCGAGCGGGAAATCAAATCCGAGGAGGAGATCGCCAAAATCACCGCCGCCCAGCGGATGGGTGAAGCGGGGATGCGTCGTGCGTTCGAGGTGCTCAAAGAAACCAAGATCAAACCCAACGGTGCTCTGTTTTGGAACCAGCGGCGGCTAACGAGCGAGATTTTACGGGGAGAGATGGATGCCGAAGTCGTCCGGCGGGGCGGCATCCCTACGGGTACCATCGTGG
>CAWUJC010000300.1:0-4406 GCA_963922355.1 uncultured bacterium
AATGAGAGCAGAGGCACTTCTGACCGGAGCGGGAAGGTCTTGGAGCGAGGGTATGTCATGCAACGACTCCATGAACGCGATCGCTTTGACGTTCGCTCGGTTCAGGTTCGCGTAGTGAAAGCCAAGACCTGAGCCCCAATCGTGCACTACCAGGGTGATGTTTTTGAGCTCCATCTGCTCAATAAAGGCAACTAGATAGCGATAGGAATCCATAAAGCCGTAGCTGATGTCGGGCTTGTCCGACTTCCCCATTCCAATCAAGTCAGGGGCAATACACCGTGCCTGCCCTGATAGGTGCGGGATGATGTTTCGCCACAGATAGTTGCTGGTGGGGTTACCATGAAGGAACAGGATCGGATCCCCCTGGCCTTCTTCAATGTAGTGAATCTTGCTCCCCAGCACTTCCAAGTACCGGGATTTGTAGGGAAATTCTGCTGAGATGGATGATTGAGACATGATGAAGAACGTCTTCGATTCGGAATGAAATGTGTACAATCTAGCTGATGTCCCGAACCGTCATGGGGCTGGCGATCAAGGTAGAATCATCCGTGGGTAATGCGGACCTGTACTGTAATTTAGATTGGACTAGCGCCGTCTAATGAGTTTACGAAACCGGTCCATCCGTCCCCAAGAGCACGGACAGAAACCGATCCGCACGCGCATTCAGATCTGACTGCGTGGCACCGAGGCGCGCCCGAGCCGCCAGGCTCTGCGCGAACGAAACAACGGCCTCCGCCAAGGTCTGCTCATCCATCGGAGCATCTCCCAGTTCCTTGAACCGTTGCGTCAGAAACGCTTCCGTTGAACTTACCAAATTGGCAACTAACTCACGGATCTCTTCATCCCTCCCGGCCAAGTCGGTTGCCACTGAACCAATCAGGCAACCTGGTGGGCTATCCGCGGACGTCAAGGCAGCAGTGATCGTTGAAAAGTACCCCGCAATAGTTTCGCGAACGGTTTTACCCTCAAGCAGTTTCTGAACGTTTGGTGCTCCGATCGTGGCGACGTAGTGTTCGATCGCTGCCAGAAAGAGAGCTCGTTTGTCATCAAAGCGCGCATACAAACTTGGCTTATTGATCCGCATCGCTCCGGTGAGATCACTAAGGGATGTGCCCTCATAGCCCTTTAACCAGAAGACACGCATGGCCGCGTCTAAAGCTTGAGTAGGGTCAAAAGCCAATGGGCGACCGCGCCCTCGATTCGCCGGCTGATTAATTTTCATACTTATTGGTACAATAATAGCCGATGGTATGCAAGAATTTTTGTACGGAAAGGTACAATTAAGGTGTTTCCATGTCGAACACGCACTCTCCAACTAAAGATCCATGTTCATTTGGGGCGAGAGATGCTTCCGCCAAACTGCTACGGATGGTGCTACGGCTAGGCCCGTGACTACTGAGTTTTACTGAGGACTGCTATGAAACCTGAGGAAGTGTAAGGTTTTGCTGTGAAGAGAGTTGAGGAGCGTCGGGTACTCCTGAAAATCATTGATGAACAGGCACTTCTGTATTTGCAAACCGTTGGTCGTCGGTTCGAATCCGACAACCGGCTCCCTCTCCCCCAACGACTTACAAAGGAAGAGGGAAGGCAACTTAGCCCCCAACGGATAAGCATTGTAAGGCAGGCTCCAGGACGGTGCCGAAAGACAATCTACCCTTCTCAGGAAATGAAACCATTCTGTATGTCGGAAAAGTGGATTCTTCTTAGAGTTCGTTAGTCTATTGACTGCTACTACGCGTTTGTTCTGAGTCAAAACAGAACTATCCAACACGCCCCATGATGTTAGCCAGCGCACTATTCTAAGGTGCCAACATAAGACTTGAGAAACCTAGTCGCCTAGCGACGGGTACGACGCCACATGGCACTAAGCCCTGCCAGCAAGAGAAGAGAGCCGGTTGCGGGCTCCGGCACAATGCGGGCGGTCAAGGAGTTCGTGTTGTAAACCAACTCCCAATCTGGGTTGCTATCCGCAAAGACCACATTCTCGAAGGTGCCGGTGATGCCTTCATCCGAAACAAGGAAGATAAACTCGTCGCCCGGGTTCGCGAGATAGCCATCCAAATAACTAAAGACCAGATCACCGCCAAGAATGGTCTCCCCCTCAATCAACAGAGCATCGAATTCGTTCGTGCCCAAGCCAGCCAACTCGATGTTCAGCACCGTCGTGGAAAACAAGCTGACGTCGGCGTCAAAGGTCACTTCAGCCGGGCTGTTGCCAACACTCACCCCGCTCACAAATTGAACGAGACCACCGCCTTCAATCACACCTGCGCCGGTGTATTCATCTTGGAAAGTGACTCCGCTACCATCGAGCACCTGGATCGTGCCATTGTTTTCGATTTCATCGAGGACGTTGTTGGGGCCAACTCCAGAGAACGTGATGACACCTTCGTTGACCACATCGCCCGAGATGGTCGAGAAGCCGCCAAGCAGAATCGTGCCTCCTGCTTCATTGGTGATCGCGCCGTCCTGAGAACCATTCGCGATGAGATCTCCAGAACCTCGGATTTCTCCGCCGCTTTGGTTGGTGATGCTATCTGCCAACACTGCTGAATTGAAGAGATCGATCCGCCCATCATTGACCAGCTTCATATCGCTGTAAACCAGGTCATCCAAGACCCGAAGCCGTCCGGTATCTTCGATCTCCAAGCTCGTGAGGTTGACGTTATTCCCAAGAGTATTCCGGGTAAAATTGAAGGTGTCATCTAAGCGTGTTTGGGTATCCACGAAACCTTGGGCGTCGATGCGCCCGTTGGTGAAGTCGACCAAATCAAATCTTGCGTCACTGATATCACCGCCGCTTGCAATCTGAACCTTATTGCCCTGGGCGATGGTGAAGAGGCCAGTGGCGTAGCCGGTAGATCCGATCCGGTATTCATTTCCGGTGTTCCCCGCTGCACCCACGTTGACCTGATCTGCGTCCACCTCGCCATTGACCTGGACGATATTGTCGTTGGCATTGGCGACGGCACCTACCTGAACGGTCTCGGCTCGGAGTCTCACACCTTGTCCAACCGCAATCTGGTTGGAGGAATGACCATCACTTGCCCCCACCACCACGGAATCCGCAACCAAGTCGGCATTTTGAGTTAAGACTCGGCCGCCTACGCTGTCGCCCACAGTCAAATCACCCAGCGTAACGTTGAGCGTTGCCTCCGGCCCATTCCACGTCACATTTTCCGTAACTTGGGCGTTTGTCGTCAGCGCTACGGGTGTGCTCGGTGGCTCGAAGAGGCCGTCGTCCGGATTGCTCGGAGATCCATCATTGTTAGTCACGAGGAGATCACTAATCCCAACCACTCGGCCGTCGCTTAACGCAGCCAGCTCAAAGGTTGCCCCGGTGAGATCCGCTGTACCTTGAACCTCGACGATGTTGTTCTGGGCGATTGAAAACGTCCCGTTGGTGACACTTCCGTTGAGCGCCTGGAAGATGTTACCGATATTGCCAGGTCGATTAACGTCCTCAAAGGGCTGCCCGACGGAAATTGTGTTCGCCGTCACCGTTCCTGAATTGCTACCCTATTTTTGTTTTCAAAGACGCCGCCCCCAGGACCACTTATCTGGCCAATGGAGAGATTGTCCGTTTCTAGTGTCGCGCCTGAGGCCAGGCTGAGCCGATTTCCTGTTCCATCTCTTCCTCCGACGAAAACATTATTCGTCACCACCGCACGCCCACCGTTTTCGATCGTCCAGGTGTTCTTTTCTCCGGTTCCAAGGTCGATGGTTGAATCCACATCAATTTCCCCACTTATGGCGACGTCGTCCGCCCAAAGCTCGCCTGCTTGTACCAAGCTTTGATTACTCCCGTTTGCGTCTCCGATTTGGATTCTCTCGATCCGCTCACCGGTGGTCCCGACCGAACCCCCGGATTCGATCGTAAGAACGTTGCTCGTTGTATCGTCGTTTGAGCCCAAACTAATCGTCGTAGCTAACAGGGTGCCATTATTGGCAACCACAATTTCGTTACCCGCCGCACCACTATCGAAATTCTGGATCGCAACGCCTCCTTGAATGTTGGCCGTATCGTTGATGATCCAGCGGTTGTTGCCCTCATTGGCCCCCAAAATACCGCCAAAGAGAAAGACATTCTCGCTTTCTAGCGCCGCATTCTGCGTCAACGTAATATTGCTGGCTTCCGTTCCAATCGACAAATTGACCAGGTTGAGATCTAAACTCACGTCTACTTGTCCCGTCCAAACGGCATCCTCTTCGGCCCGGGCTTGGGTGGTTAGCGTTACCGTGTTCACATTCCCAGACAGGTCGAACGTTGCATCGCGTCCAACGACGCGGCCACTCCCCAGATCAGACAACCGAAAGGAAGCGTTTTCTAAGCCTGCCCCCTCCTGAACCTCGACACGGTTGCCCACACCACTTCCGATCGTAAACAACCCACCACTCACCCCGTC
>CAWUJC010000301.1:0-4395 GCA_963922355.1 uncultured bacterium
AAGATCCCGAAAGTTACCAGTGGATCACTGATTTTGATCGCGAGGCCGGGCCTAACTCTGGAGGCGAAAGCTACCTCGGTTATACCGGGCGGACGACGCCGCTCCCGCCCGGTCGAGTCCGAGAAGCCTGGCTGACTGATAAGTTACTGGAGACTTTGAAGGAATGGGAAGGGGGAGAAGCTCCTTGGATGGCGTATCTCTCGTTTGATCTCCCTCATGCTCCTTTGGCGCCACCACAGAAGTACGAAGACTGGTACCGTCTGGATGACATTCCAGATGTCCAATTGCCCCCGCCGAGTGTCCAGTTTCAGCGGCACTACAACATGTGGCATTCGGACGAGATTGTCGAAAAATGGCTCCAGTTGGAGGAACGGGAACGACGGATTGTGTGGCTCCGTTACTACGCCTGTATCAGTTTTGTGGATGCTCAGTTTGGGCGCGTGTTGGAGTATCTTAAAGACACGGGTCAGGAAGACAACACGACGATCCTTTTCTGTTCTGACCACGGAGATAGCTTGGGTGAACGTTACCGCTTCAGTAAGTATTCACTCTACGAGGGCAGTGTCCGTGTTCCCCTGATTCTGGCAGGAGCTGGCCTTGACGAAGCCCGGCACGGCAGTGTTGACGAACGTTGCGCTGAGCTAGTCGACATTGCTCCGACGTTATTGGAAGCCGCCACTGGCACCCGTCCAGCCGAGTTGCCGGGAGAATCGTTGCTCCAACCTTCCTATCGGCGGGGAGGCTACTGTGAATTCCACAGCAGCGGCTACGAACCCATTCAGTATGCCCCGGCGTTAATGTGGCGGACACCAGAATGGAAACTAATTCTTTATTATGAAGGCGATTTGGAACAAGCCCGTCGCGCGCCTGATCAGTGGAAGGGAGAGCTCTACCACCTAACGGAAGATCCTTTGGAAGCTTGCAATCTATATGATCGGCCTGAAGCGCTTAATCAGCGGATACGACTTACTCAGGAATTGCTTTGCCACCTGGCGAGCAGTGCGGCGGTCTTCCCGCGTTATGAGAGCCTGGCAGCTCCACGACCGAACCCCCAGGCTGCGGCCTTCCAAGACCAACCCGTTTCGACGGCGCTCTAAGCCTCCTTTTTTGTGCTATGTTTGGCCGTATGATTGGTGAGGGCAGGAAACCGGTGAGCCACAGTGTTTTGGCCAAGGCTTGCGGTGTCTCCCAGTCCACGATCTCACGGGCGCTAAAAAACGATCCCCGTATCTCTGCGCAAGTTCGGAATCAGGTGCAGAAGGAAGCGAAGCGGCAAGGCTATCGGCCCGATCCAGAAATTGATCGGTTGATGACGCAGATGCGGCAGAGGCGGGAAAGGACGTTTATTGCGCTCACCGCTTTCATTTTACCGCCGCCGGGGGAGATCATCGCCCCTTACACCAAGAAGGTAATGAAATCGGCTCGTTCTCGGCTAGAAGAGTTGGGCTATCAGGTTGATCTGATGCCGATGGAAGCCACGAAGGCGGCTTGCCGACAAGCCAACCGCATCATCCGCGCGAAAACAATCCGTGGTGCGTTGCTTTTTTCCCGAGGGGTTCCGTTGCCTGAACCGGGCTTGAATTGGGATCTACTGGCCCCCGTCGCTGTTTCCGAGAGTATCAGCGAATTTGTCCATCACGTGAACCCTGATTACATCAGTAATTTTCAGAAGTTACTCCATTACGCTCGCGAGCATGGCTTGAAACGACCGGCATTGATCAGCACCGGGCCTTTGGATGGGCTCATGCGCAGCGTGCCTCGGGCCTATCTCGAGCAGTACTATCGCGAAACCGAGCAGGGCATGAAAGAGCCTCCTTACTTTTTCTACGAGGGGGAATACGATCACAAACAAAGATTCACCAAATGGGTGAAGAACTTACAGCCCGACTGTTGGCTGGTTCCCAGTCCAGACTATATCGATTCGATTCGCAGTATGGTCGGAGATCTCGCTGATATGCCGTTACTGTGTTACGCGCGAACGGAAAAAGGGTTTGTTGGCATCGACCAACAACCCGAGCTCATCGGGGCAGCGGCAGCGGACTTGCTCAGCGCCCACATTGTCCGTGGAGAAACGGGCCTCCCTCGCTACGTGAAGCGGATGACAATTATGGGGCGCTTACGTAATGCCAAGGGAATGAAATGATCGGGAGAGAGGATTCTGCCCGAATCCCGTGAGTCAGTTGAGAGAGACTACAAGAAATCTTGAGGCAGTTGCTTAAACCAGCGTCGATGATAGTAGGGGGATGGCACTTCGATAGAAGAGGTCGAGCTGGTCTGGTGGGCACGAGTTGTGGTTTTTCCGGTAACCCATTGACCTTTAACAAGGATTTCCTGTTGGACTTGGGGGCGGCCATAGACGTTGCTGACGAGTTGAGAGACGAGAGTGTCCACTGCTAGTGCTCCTTGTTGCCCGTGGTGGTCATTAATGCCGGTCCAGCCTTGAACGTCTCGCGCGAGCTTGGTGTGAATTAAGCCGATATCCTCGGGAACTCGGCGGCCAGACTCTTCGAGCCACTTCAGTATGTCATGATGATGGCAGATGATCGCATCAGGTTGGGAATGATCGAGCCATTGTTCAAAAGCCGCTTGTTCGTTGGTGTGTTGTGGATGATCGCAGATAAAGTAGGGGAGGCGATCTTGGGGAGGAGAGTGTTGTTGGTGGAGGAGATAAGAACTGAGCAGAGACCCTTGAGCAGTATCGAGCTGAAAACAATTGGTTGCAAAGCCGATCCGTTGATAGCCAAGACGTCGTGCTTCCTGGTAGGCGAGGCTCATGTTGTAATGTTCGTCAGCAGAGACACGTATGTACTGTTGTCCCATCATCGGTGGTCCCAGGACTACCACCGCAAGATCATCGGCAGATAAGCTTTGCCAAGTGTCGGTCAATGTCATCGGCATCAAGACACCTCGAATGGCGCGGGTGCGCAGAATTTTGACGAGACGTTCCGGGGAAAGCCCAGCTCGAGTGGCGGAGAATCTCTCAAAAGAATAGCCAAGTTCTTTGGCGCGTGCGTTGGCGGCTCGGTGCAGCCTCCGATGCCAAGGGAGATACCATTCATGCTCTTCCCGAACGTCATCGACCCAGGCAAGAATACCGGTTCCTTTGGCCGTTTTTCCACTGCGAACACGGTGCGCAAAAGCTTGGATCAGAGGATCGGCGCGATAGCCCATTTTCTCCGCACAAGTGAGTACCTTTTGAGACGTCTTCGGGCAAATGCGTCCATCATTTCGGAGAACGCGTGCGACGGTCGAGTGCGAGACTCCGGCGCGTTTCGCAATCATTCGAGTGGTGATAATGCGACTTTTCATGCCACAAGTAGCATAAAGTTGCGATTGCTGAAGATAAAGATTTTTGAGAATCAATCGAGTGATTCGCCACTCATTTTGATCAACGAATCTCAACGATATGACTTCTGTACCTTCAATCAGGTTTCTCTGCCTAGCACCCCTAATTCTAGCTCTCTGTGTTTCTTCTCCCTTGGGGGCACAAGAGCGCACCGATTTTGAAACGCCGTACCAACCCATTACCAATGCGGAAAACGCAAAGGGAAAGATCACCGGTGAACTTCCGGAAGGTTGGTTGGATGACTCTTCTTGGGCTGATGTTGACATCGAGTATATGCCAATCCAGGGAAGTGTCGCCGAAGGGAATTCGGCCCTTCAGATTAACGTCAAAGAGATTCGCAAAGGGATTGCGCAATTATCTTGGCGGCAACTTGATCTGACCGCCGCGAATGAAACGCATTTTCGCATCTATGGTCGTAGCCCGACGTATACTCCCATGAAGCTGAAGATTCAGCAGACGGTGTCGCCTTACCACGTCTATTGGGAGCGGACGGTTCCTTTGTCGGGTGAGTGGACCCGCGTGGACTGCATTGTACCGGGAGGCTTGGACACCAAGAAAGCTATGCTTCTGGTGACGGTCGAGGAGAGCGGCATCGTGGAGTTGGATGATTTTGAGTTGGAGTACAAGCCGTTCAAAGCCCTTGAGCTGACCGAAGAGCAGCGTCGGAATCTCTTGCCGATTAGTTCGTTTCCTGACGGCGTGCCGTCACCCTGGATTGCCCAAGATCTACGCGATGTCCATACCGATCCGGAAGTGGAAGGCCCGACGGGTACCCCTGCTCTTTACGCCAAGATCGCCAAGGGGCGGGCTTCTCTTTCTTCTGGGCTTTTTACGGCAGTCTTGGCTCAAGGGAAGAAGCGCCACACGCTCTCGGTTTGGGTGAAGACGGACGACCCGGGGATTCTGATGGCTCTTCGTTTTGGACCGCCAGATCGCAAGCTCTGGGTGAAGCCATTTAGTAAAGTGTTCACGTTAGAAGAGGGGAAATGGAAGCGATACTCCCACACCATTACGCTTCCGGCCTCGGCCATGGGCTACTATGTCGTGTC
>CAWUJC010000302.1:0-4385 GCA_963922355.1 uncultured bacterium
ACCGCCGGCGTCTGGAAGTGTGAGCTGAAGGTCAGGTCCGTGCGCGGGAAGTACGGCAACACGCGCTGGATGAGCGTTTTGGCGCCCTTCGGGGCTTTTACATTGAGGCCCTGCTGGTAGAAGACGCGATCGCTGCCCGCCAGCTCGGCGCTGAAGGACTTGCTCGAGCGCCAGTACGTCGGTTTGGTTTCCACGTGGCTGAGGATTTGGATCGGCAAGAAGTCGAGCGCCCAGTCGCCGTTGGCGTCGCAGCCACCCTTGTAGGACACGATCAACTTGCCACCCTTGGCGTACCAGTTCTTCAGCTTGGTCTTCAGCTTGGGCGTGATCACCGTGGTGTCGGTCAGCATGATGAGATCAAGCTTGGCGAGCTGACTTGGATCGCTTTGCTCGTCGACCATCATGGCGTCGTAGTGCGCTTCTTCGCAAAGCTGGACGGCGCCTTCTTCGCTCTTGCCCGCTTCGGCGTGATCACCGCCCGGGAAGGCGGCGGTCGCGACGCCGACTTGTGGCAGCGCGGTCGAGTTGGCGTAAAACGGCTCCGCCTTTTCCCATTGTTCGTAGACGGCGCCGATTAAATCATAAGCGCCTTGGTCCAGCGTGCCGCGCGGCGGGAGCTGATCGCCGACCGAGCTAGCGCCGCCCATGGACTGAGCGCGGAAGCACTCATACTCGAGGGCGGGCTGGGGTTTGATCCCGCCGAAGTCGCCCCACATTTTTTGGAAGCGACCTGTCATCCCCATCCACGGCTTGCCCCAGTGCTGGATGGCGCGAGCCAGGCGGGGGTAATGCTGGTAACCCCAGAAGCCGGAGGGGAGGCTCTCCAGCTCGAAATGCGTCATGTGCGGCTGGCGGACGCGCGGGCCGGTGGCGGTGTCGCCCCGTAGGTCGTTGGAAGAATTGTAGAAGTACGTGGCCTTGGGCTTCAGACCCTTCACCAATTTGCTGATGCGCTTGACGAACTCGCTCTGGGCGTAACCTTCCAGCCGGTCGAGGTTTTCCTGCGTGTCGTCGAGCCAGCCCTTCTTGGCGCGGACCTTCCGGCCGTGCTCATCCCAGCCGGCGCCGGGAGGGAAGAAGAGGATGTCGTGGAAGAGACCATCAACCTCGTAATTTTTGCAGATTTCTCGGAGGTGGTCTTCATAGTAGGCGATGTAATCGGGGTGGAGGAAGTTGTTGAACTTCCAGATACCTGGGGCCTTGCCCGCCATGTCCGGGCTGGTGTTCCAGCCGGCGAAGTAGCCGTCCTTGGTCATCTGTCGCCATTCCGGATGCAAGTTGGCCACGTTCTCTTCCCACACGACCGTAGTGTAGATAGGGGCGCGGATGCCTTCGCGGTGCAGCGCTTCGATCTGCTCGCCCATCAGGTCGCGACCGTTGAGGGCCGGGTGCTGCGTGCCGTGCTTGGTCGGGTAATAGCACATGCCATGGTGGCATTTGGCGAAGACCGTCACGCTGTTGACGTGCGCGGCTTTAAGGGTTTTGGCGAAGGTCTTCGCGTCAAACTCCACACCCACATCACCAATGAACGGGGAGGTGTGGAAATCGAGGTGAATTTGACGCTGGTGGGTGGTCAGGGGATGAGCAGACATAAACGTTTTCTGGGTGCGGATTGAGATTGAACCACGAGTCCTAACAGTTTCGCTGCAACAGGCAAGCCGGATCGTGGGGTTACCCTCAACTTCAGGAAAGCCTTCCCACAGAAAAATTTCCGAGTCTGGTGACCGACAAGTGCTTGGCAGCGCCTCGTGGCGGGGTAAGTTTGGGTAACGATGAACGCAATGACGAGTAAGGCGGGCCGGATCACCAGCGGCGAGAATCAGGGATTGGACGGCTATTGCCTCAAGTCAAACACGGCGGAAGTTTGGACCGCGCCGCTCGGTGGGATGACCTGGCCGACCAAGTTGAAGCTCGGTCGCCGTTGGGTCAGCCCGTACCAAGTGGCACCTTGGTGGAAGGAAGACTTACCCAAGTCCATGCCGCAGATTCTTAAAGGGCTGCGGGGCGACTTCCTTTGCCTGCCCTTTGGCGCCAACGCCACGCCCTACAAGGGGGAGCAGCACCCGCCGCACGGGGAGACGGCGAACAAGCGCTGGAAGTTCCTCGGGGCGGACGCGGCTGACCACGATCTCACCGTCCGGATGTCACTCAACACCAAGGTGCGCACCGGACTCGTCACCAAAACCGTTCGCCTCGTGGCCGGGCAAAGTGCGCTCTACCAGAAGAACGAGATCACCGGCATGCGCGGGCCGATGAGCCTGGGCAGCCACCCGAACATTCTCTTCCCCGCCTTTCCCGGCAGCGGCCTGCTTTCCACCAGCCCGTTCGACATCGGCCAAGTGGTTCCGGAGATGATGGACACCCCCGAAGTGGGCGGCTACCACGCCCTGGAAATCGGCGGCAAGTTCACCTCGCTGGAAAAAGTGCCACTCGCCCACGGCGGCACGACGGACATCTCGGTCTACCCGTCGCGTGAGGGCTTCGAGGACGCCGTGATGCTGGCGACGAAGACGGACTCACCGCTCGCTTGGGCCGCAGTCTGCTTCCCCGAGCAAGGCTGGGGCTGGATTTCGCTCTATCAGCGCGAAGTGATGCCGAGCACCATTCTCTGGATGTCGAACGGCGGTCGCCACTTCTCCCCCTGGAACGGTCGCCATCGCGGCGTGATGGGCGTGGAAGGCGTCTGTAGCTACTTCCATTGGGGCTTGTCGGAATCCGTCGCCGCCGACGGGACCAAGGCCTGGCCGGTTCCAACCGTCCATCGCCTGCGTGCCCGCAGCACGCTGGGGATTCCGCAGATTCAGGCCGTCTTCGAGATGCCGTCCGACTTCCGCCGCGTGACCAAGGTGGAGATCGAAGGCGACGACGGCGTCATGCTCCTTGGCCGCAATCGCAAGAAAGTCCCCCTCCCGCTCGACATGACCTGGGTGCTTTAGCGGTGTGACGTTTCAAGAGTCCGCCAGAAATCCTGCGCCATCGCTTCGGCGTTGATCTGGGTATAGACGCGGGCGAGACGGCCACCGTTTTCTGGCGGGGCCGCGACGGTCTGGCTTTTCGTCCATTCCGGATGCAGCACTGCGCTGATAAGGGCGAGGTCCCAGATGACGCGGAGCTGATTGGCCGCATCGTGCTGGGAGCGCCAATGGTCGGCAATGAATTGCCCGAGGGGGCCTGATTTTTGCAGCCGGTCTTGCGCGGCCGCCGTTTCAAACTCGAGCGGATAGCAGGTCTGAGCGGGCATGATGTGCAGATCAAGTCCGTCTAGGTTGAGCAGGTAATCCGCCGCATTGAGGTCATTGCGGATGTTGAATTCGTTCTTGTCCCAAACACCTTGCGCGACGTCGTATTGGAAGCCCATCACGTGGACTTGCACCCGCGGCATGATGTCTGGAGCTAGGGCGAGGGCAGAAGCCAAGTTGGTCATCGCGCCCTGGCCGGCTAGGATGAGACGTTCGTCCGGTGGGAGAGCTTGTGCCGTGGCGATGATGTGTCGCACGGCGGGCGAATCGGCCGGTTCGCTAGCGCCCCAAGCGTGGCCCATCCACTTGTTCCCGCCGCGCGGGCAAGGGACGTCATCCCGTCCGCAAAGGCGGAGCAACTCTTCGTTCAGCCGCTGGCTGGCGCTCACGGAGTCGCTGGGCGCGTGATCATGCAGCCGGAAGTGGGTGGAGCACAGACCGAGCAGCTCCACGTTGTCAGCCAGAAGCAAACGAGCGATGGAAAAAAGGTCATCCACTTCGTTAGCCGTATCCGCATCCAGGATGATCTTCATGGGCAACGCGGTGTTAGTCTTCGCGGAACGAGTTCAGGCTGCGGGGATCGCAGGCGAAGGGGTCGTCGAGCTGGATTTGTTTGCCTTCGCCGATGTAGATCAAATCCCAGTCGATCACGTAGCTCATCCGTTGGTGGAGGATGCTACGCATTGCCTCGCTCCGCAGAGCGGCGCGGGTATTGGTTGGCGGTTTGATTAAATAATCACGCTTGGCGACTTTGGGCAGGTCTGCCTCGGCGAGCTTCGCGCCCGGAATGCCGGTGAGGAGCGAGCGCTTGGGGTTGAGGTTGTGGTACTCCAGGTCGAGCGACTCGAGCCAGGGGTCTTCCCAACTCAGGCGTTCGGCGTCGACAAAACTTTGGAGCAGAAAGCGCTTGGTCACCCAGTCCAACTTGCCGATCAGCGCGTCCGGGCTTTTCTGCAAGGCGATCAGCGTTTCCTCCCAGGCACGCACCGTCCATTCGCCGTCCGCATCGAGGTCAAGCTTCTTGGCCGCTTCCAGGAAAATCCCGAGGACATCCAGGGCCGAGTTGGGTCGCCCGTCCATCAGCTCGACCGGCCAAGGTCCGTCCGGGGCGTGGGAGAGCGCGCGCATGGCGCGGACCGGATCGGC
>CAWUJC010000303.1:0-4382 GCA_963922355.1 uncultured bacterium
GGGCCAGCGAACTCGTCGTGGCTGTGGAAGGTCGCCCCGCCGCAACGATGCTCCTGGCCGACAACCTGCGTGACGAAGCCCGCTCGATCGGCGCGCGCCTCCAGACTGCCGGGATCGAGCGGTTTACGATGCTAACCGGCGACAACCAGCAAGTGGCTGACGCTATCGCGGCCGAGGTGGGCTTTACCGACGTCACCGCCCAATGCCTGCCTGAGGATAAGCTGAACCGGGTGCAGGAGATTAAGTCCGAAGGCCATCGCGTGGCGGTGGTGGGCGACGGGATCAACGACGCTCCGGCCCTTGCCGCGGGCGATCTCTCGGTGGCGATGGGCGCAGCTGGCAGCGACATCGCGATCCAAACGGCGGACATCGCCCTGATGAACAATGATCTGCATCGACTCCCCTCGCTCTTCCGCCTTTCCGGCGAAGCGATGCAGGTCATTAATCAGAACCTACTGGTCGGCCTGGTCTTTGTGCTGATCTCGATTATCGTCGCGGCTATGGGCCTGGTCGGGCCGATCGGCGCCGCGCTCCTTCACGAGTTCAGCGCGTTCTTCGTCATCTTTAACAGTGCTCGCCTGTTGCGCTTTGAAGAGGAAGCCGGATAAAACGAACCTTTTTTTCATACAAAGGCGCGGAGGCTCACCATATTCTCTTAGCTGCCTTTCTTTGGTTGAGTCGCCGCCGTTACCCCTAGGGGCGTAAACAAATGAAAACACCACAACCAGACGCCCCGTCTTTGATGACAACGTCTGCTATCACCCGAGGCTCGGCGCCCAGGTTGAGTACACCGTCCTGTTGGCACGGCGTCAATAAATTGACGCCCTCCATCTTGACGACCTTAGCGGCCTTTGCGTGAAAAACATCCGCCGCCGAGACGTCGGCGGCTACCGGTCCTGCGGGTAGGTCGCCTAGTAACTCTCTTTGGTCAACACTACCTTGCCACGGAAAATCCAGTAAACGGAGGCGGTGTAGGCAAGAACCAAGGGGATGCCCATGATGGCGATGATGAGCATGATCCCGAGGGTTTTCTGGGAAGACGCTGCATTGTAGATATTCAGACTGTTCACGTCACCAACGCCGTAAACGAGGTTCGGGAAGATGCCGAGGCCAAAAATCATCATGAGCGTGGCCATGGCCCCGCAGGAGGAAAGGAAAGCTTTGAACTCATTCTTCAAATGAATCTCGCGCGGGATGTTGGCGATGAGAAGCATGTTGGCCAGCACGACCAAGCCAGTGACCGGATAGGCTTTGAAGACACTCGTCATGTGCTCGACGAACAGCAGGGTCGCGAAGGAACTAATCGCGTAACAGATGATGAAGAAGATGATGAGGCGATTCACGTAACCGCGAAATTGCTCCTGCAACTCGCCCTCGGTTTTGAGCACGGCGTAGATGCAGCCGTGCATGAGAAAGAGCGCTACGGTGGTCACGCCAATCAGCAAGGCGTACGGATTCAGCAGCGCAAAGAACGTCCCGGTGTAATTGCCCTGCGGATCCATCGGAATCCCCCAGGCGATATTACCGATGGCCACGCCAATGAGGAGCGAGGAAAGGAAGCTGCTGCCGCAGAAGGCGTAATCCCAGGTGGCGCGCCACCAAGGCATGGGCTCTTTACTGCGGAACTCGATCGCCACCGCGCGGAGGATAATGGCGAAGAGCAACATCATGAAGGCCAAGTAAAAGCCGGAAAAGACGCCCGCGTACACCACCGGGAAAGCGGCAAAGAGTGAGCCACCGCCGGTCACCAGCCAGACTTCGTTGCCGTCCCAAACCGGCCCGATGGCGTTGTAGAGGATACGACGGTCGTGATCACTGCGGCCCAGCAGGTTGAGCATGCCGACGCCGAGGTCAAAGCCATCCAGCATGGCGTAACCGGTAAACAGCACGCCCACCAGAATGAACCAAATCAGGTTCAGGCTGATGTAATCGGTAAAGAAGTCCGTCCACATGGTTTTGGTTTACTGGGCTTAGCTGAGTTGATCCGGGATGACGCCGCGCGTGCTGGGACCGGGATCAACGTCCTCCGGCCCGTGCATGATTTTGCGGTGCAGTAGATAGAGAAAGAGCACAAAGAGCAGCGAGTAGATAAGGAAGAACATGATGAGCGAGGCCAGCACCATTTCGGCCGTGACGGACTTACTCAGGCCTTCACTCGTCCGCATCAACCCCCAGACAACCCAAGGCTGGCGACCCACCTCGGCCGTGTACCAACCGCATTGATTCGCAATCTGCGGCAAGAGGACGGCGAAGACCATAACGGTCAAATACCACCAAGCGATTTTGCTTTCGTGCGGTTTCCAGAGCCAGCCCAGCCGCCAGAGGAGAATCCCGGCCCAACTCAGGACAATCAACGCCATGCCGATGTTGATCATGATGTGGTAAGCCTGAAAGGTAATTTGAATCGGCGGCCAGTCTTCTTCGGGGAATTCCTCCAAGCCAGGGACAGCCTTTTCAAAATCATTGTAAGCCAGCCAGCTGAGCATCCCAGGGATCGCAATCGAGTAGGTCTCCCGGTTTTCCACGTCCACCCAACCAAAGGCCGACATCGGCGTATAAGGTTTGGTTTCAAAGATGCCTTCCATGGCGGCAAGCTTGGTCGGCTGATTCTTAAGCACGCCCAGCGCCGAGGCACTACCGCTAGCCAACTGCATGAGCGAAACGATGGCGGCCATCACTAAACCAATCTTAAACGAGCGGATGGCAAATTCGCGATGCCGCTTCTTGATCAGGTAGTAGGCCGAGATGCTCATCACCAGGAACGCCCCGGCCAGCCAGCAACCCAGAATCACGTGAGTGAGGCGATCCATGGCCGAAGGATTGAAGATCAGTTCCCAGAAATCCGTAATCCGGGCAAAGACGGTGTCGAAATCACCTTCCTGGAATTTGTAGCCCTCGGGCAGCGTGACGGTCAGCTGCTCGCCGTCCGGACCGTAGACCGGCTTCCCGTTCTCGTCCACCACGCGACGGGCTAGTTCGAACCCGGCGGGCGTCTGCATCCAAGAATTAGCGATAACGATCCAGACCGCGCTAAAGTGGGAGCCCAAGCAGACCATCAACGTAGAGAAGAAGTGGAGCTTAGGCCCAACCTTATCCCAACCAAAAAGCAGGAGCGCGAGGAAGCCAGATTCCAGGAAGAAAGCGAAGATACCTTCCGCTGCCAGGGCGCTGCCGAAAACATCGCCCACGAAGCGGGAGTACGTCGCCCAATTGGTCCCAAATTCGAACTCCATCACGATACCGGTGGCGACTCCGATCGCGAAAATCAGGCCGAAGACCTTCGTCCAAAACTTGCCCATTGCGCGGTAAATGGGGTCTTTCGTCCAGAGGTACTGAGCCTCAATCACCACCAAGACAATGCCCAACCCGATGGTCATCACCGGGTAGATGTAGTGAAACGCCACGGTGAAGGCGAACTGGAGGCGGGAAAGAATCTCTACGTCCATGGCTCTTCTCAGGCTTGCCGCAAGCCTCTAGTTTTGTAAAGGCCGATCAGCGACAAATTGTAACGTTTTGGTGACAGAACGGCTTTACCCCCTTGTCCGCTTCCGTTCTGCCATTAAGTTGAGGGTTATTTTCTAAGGATGGGTCATCCGTTCGGGGACGACCGCTTCGTCAAATTCTTCGGCGCTGAGGAGGCCAAGGGCTAGCGTCGCTTCCTTCAAGCTGCTGCCATCGGCGTGCGCTTTCTTGGCGATCTTGGCCGCGTTGTCGTAGCCAATCTTCTGGTTCAGCGCGGTCACGAGCATGAGGCAGTTCTCCACGTAGTCGTCGATCTTGTCCTTGTTCACCTCGATCCCCTCGGCGCAGTGCTCGCGGAACATCTGGCAAGCGTCGGTCATCAAGTGCGCGCTGTGGATGAAGTTATAGACCATCATCGGCTTAAACACGTTAAGCTCGAAGTTGCCCTGGCTGCCGCCAATTTCAATTGCCGTCATCTCGCCGATGACCTGGGCGCAAACCATGGTCATCGCCTCGCTCTGGGTCGGGTTCACTTTCCCTGGCATGATCGAGCTGCCCGGTTCGTTGGCCGGAAGCGTCAGCTCACCCAAGCCGCAGCGCGGACCGGAGCCCAACCAGCGGACGTCGTTGGCGATCTTCATCAACGCGGTGGCCAGCGAACTCAACGCCCCGGACGCGAAGACAAATTCATCATGCGCGCTCAAGGCGGCAAATTTGTTCGGGTGACTTTTAAAAGGCTGGCCGGTGAGTTCCGCAATCTTCTGCGCCGCCCGCTCGGCAAACTCCGGATGCGCGTTCAAGCCCGTGCCCACGGCGGTACCGCCGACGGCCAGATCACGCAAACCAGGCAGGATCAGATCCAGACGTTCCAGGTTGCGATCGAGGAGGGAAACGTAGCCGCCAAATTCCTGCTCCAGGGT
>CAWUJC010000304.1:0-4377 GCA_963922355.1 uncultured bacterium
CCTCGCGTTACATTTTGGTGACATCACCGCATGCTGAACCGGAAATCTAATGCGGGATAGGAGGGACGTGACGTGGGAAAGACCGAGCAGGAGATGGCCGAAAAAAATTGCCCCTGGTGGCGAGGCTCCAGCTAAGCTAGTTCCAGGTTCCACCCGGTTAGCGGCCCGCGTGCTCGTTCATCACGAGGGCGTTTTGGCCGGAAGCGTGCAAAACCAAGTTGCCGCTTTGATCGAGCATCAGGATCATGCCGTCGGTTTCGATCTTTTCTTCTAGTAACTTACGGAGGCGTCCGGCCGTGACGAGTTGGGCTTCACCTGCGGCGGTTACGAAGAGGCGGCCCTTTTCGTCCTTCGTCAGCTTAGCCGGCATGTCGCGGTAGCGGAACTGGACTTCCTGACCAACGTCGACGCGCTTGGCCAACTCCGGGAGGAGGACCATGCCGTAGTGGAAGAGCGGCGGCTTGCTCCAGGTGGCTTTGAACTTCTTGCCGCTCTCGTCGTAGTTGATCCAGGCGGAATTGAGGAAGGCTTTTTCTTTGGCCACCGATGCGAGCGAGAAGGCGGGAGCGGCCAGGCCGTCGAGATGATCCTCAGTATCGGTCGGGGCGGGAAGAGCGTCGCGGTTAGCGGCGGTCGATGATGTCTCGGGGGTAGAGGTGGTGGCGAGCATCTCCTCGGCCGGCGAGGCGATCAGATCAGCCACGTCGTCGCGGCTGGGTTCTAGATCGGCGAAGATGCCGGAATTCATGATCGTCTCGGCCTTCTCCTGGGCACGCTGCGAGGCGGCGTAGTTCGGGATCATGGCCAACGTGAGGCGGGCGGAAAAGACCATGGGATCGAGACGGGGCAATTCCGGCTCGAGGCGGACGAGCTCACGCGGGGCTGGCGCGCGTTGGGCGTCCATGTCGACCATCATCGGGATGCTTTCCTTGACGGGGAGACCATCGGTCCGGTTGCGGTCGTAGAAGGAGTCTTTGGCCACGACGAGGGGCTCGTTGTGGAGAAAGACGGGCTCAAAGAGATCGGCGGTCAGGGCTGGGAGATCATCGCCGAGGTGGATCGCCTTGCCGTGGATGACCTTGAGAGGGCGGGCTTCGTTACTCCGCGTCACCAGGTTGCCGTTGACGGAGATTTCCGGACCCGCAGGAAGAGGGATGGTGCTGCCGAGGACCAGGCAGGCGCTGAGGGCCAAGCGGGTCGCAGGGGTAGTTAGGAAATGGGGGCGGTTGGTTAGCAACTTATTCTCTCTTTCCATGTAAGTTTGCGGCTTACTGGCGGTTGGGAAGCAAGTTGCTGCTATTTTTACGTATTTGTATTGAACGTCAATCTTTTTCCACAAAATACTGTGTAAAAGTTTTTCTCAGGCCCACATTTATGAATCGCTAACGCGATATCCGGCGTTTTGGAGCCAAGCACGGAGGGTTTCAGTGGGCAGGCCGATGACGTTGTCGGCGCTGCCTTTGATCCGTTCCACCACTAAATGCCCTTGTTCCTGAAAGGCGTAGGCGCCGGCTTTGTCGAGTACGGGCACTTTCTCCAGGTAATCCTGGATGTCAGCGGAGCTGAGGGAGCGGAAAAAAACGTCGGTTGTGATGGGCTCGATGATGGGTTCCGTACCGGGTAGCGCCAAAGCCAGGGCCGTGAGCACGGTGTGGCGCTGGCCACTCAACCGGGCGAGGTACTCAGCCGCCTGAGCCAGATCGCGGGGTTTGCCCAGGCTTACCTCGTACAGGACGACGATGGTGTCCGCGGCGATCAGGGTATGCTCGGGATAGGCAGCTCGGGCGGATCGAATTTTAGTGCCGGCATTGTGGCAGGCCAGCTCGGCCGGGCTTAAGGCGTGGTCGCCGTCCTCGGGCAACTCTTCGTCGGGGGGTGAGTAAGCGGTGTAGGCAAGGCCCAATCGGTCCATCAGTTCGCGTCGACGGGGCGACGTGCTGGCCAGCAGCAAGGGAGGCGTTGGCATGAGATGGCCTTTACCTACCGGGGGCGCGATGGATTGTCGTGCCGCCCTTCTTGGACCCTGGTCCGGAAGAACCCGGGCTGGTGCTCTCGCCGGGGCCTCCAGAGGATGAGGGCGGCCGGGTTTGGGCGCGCTGCCAGGCGGTGTCGACGATATAGAGCTTGGCCAGATTGGGATCGAACTCGGCCATGGCTCTACCGTCTGGGGTTTTCCAACGGTTGTTGGAGAGCGGGTCGCGGCTCCAATTCTGGCCGTTTTGGTGGTTGCGCAGGAGCGAGTTCACTTGCGCGCTAGTGAGCTGGGTACGTTTGCCCGCTATTTGGATGAGGACGGCTTCGTCCTGCAGAAAGTGGACATTGTAGAATTTATACATGTCGGCGTACTGGATGGCCGACGTCGCCCCGCTGACCGGCGTGATTTTCCCTTGCTCCGGGCCGTACTTTTTTTCGGCCTCTTCCGGAGAAGAGCCCAAATTTGCCTGGAGGGGAAAGAGGGGAAGTCCGAGAAGGGCAGCCCCGAGCACGACACATCTCATGGCTTGAAGTGTAGGAGGTCTTGTCTCATTTAGCAATCGACAGTGTTAGCCACACGGCAGTGCTAGCGCACGGCGGCTCTTCTCGTGGTGACAGCTGCCCTCTGCTAAATTTGAGATAGCCTCTAGAGGAAGAAGCGATGGGCCTGGATGCCCCAGAGAAAATAGAGGTTCCAGCCGATCATCCAAAGCAGGGTGGCATTGTCAGCGCGAGCACCGCCGCTGGCGCGGAAGGCGAGCCAGAGGGCAAAAGGAACGAGGTAATAGCGCTGCTCAATCAGCGGCAGGACCAGCACGCTGGCAATGGCCAGGGGATAAAGCCAGTAGAAGCGAGGTTGAGCCAGGGGAGTGGCGAGTAAGCTCAAGACGGCCCAAGCCATGGCCACATAGCCTAGGAAGCGCCACCCGGCCTGGCCCGAGAGGAGGGCCAGGATTTGGTTGTGGAGGTAGAAACCGTAGTCGGCCTGATTGTACGGGTGGGGGTGGTCGAAGGTGGTCCAGTAGAGAGCGAGGCCGGCAAGGAGACCGACGACACTGAGGAGGCGGTAGCCTCGCACCAACTGCCAGATGGCCGGCAGTCGGGAGACATGCCAGGGGAGCCAGGCGAGAAAGAAAACGAGGAGGAGGAAGGCGAGATTTCCCAAGTGCAAGGAGACGCGATGGGCGGATTGATCCCCGGCGGCAATGCCGCCGTTCCAGCCCACGAAGGCAAGAAAGAGGACGAGGACGACGGCATAAGGGGCGGTCTGTCGCAAGGTGGAGAGTAGGCCCTCAGCGGGCCAAAGAAAGCGACTGCTCCCGAGGGCGGGAAGCAGGGCCGCCAGAGGAAGCCAGAAGACACTCGGTTGGCGCAGCACGATCGCGACCAAGGAACAGCAGGCACCAGCACTGGCTCGGTGGGCCAGACTGCGTTCGATCGAGAGCACGACAAAAAGCAGCGCCCAGACATCGGTGTAGAGAAGAAAGAAAAAGGGAAAGAGGATCGGCAAGCTGGCCAGGAGCGCCGTCCGCCGGATGGCATCGGACGGGCTGATCCGGCGACAGAGCAGATAGAAGGCAGGCAGGAGCAGGAGGCTGCCGAGGAAGGAAAGGAGTCGCCAGCCGGGCAGACTGTCGGCGCCCACCCATTGGGCCAGGTGAGAGATCGCGGTGTGGTAGATCGGCAGCACGGTGAGCTGCTCCAAGCGGACGGATTCTCCTTGGAGGAATAACTCGATTTGCTTGGCGTGGAACACCTCGTCGCCGTAGGGGCGGGGAGAAGACGCTAGGTAGAGAAAACCGCCGAGCAACAGACCGAGGACCAGACCCAGAAGGCCATACTGGAGGGCGGGATTTTTCAAAAGGAGGGCGGCCGCACCAGCTTCCGTGCTGGAGGCAACCGTAATCATGTCGGGCCAACGAGGCTAGCTCAACTCCAAAGGATGACCTGGGCCTGGTCCATGCTTAAGCCACCGCGGACTCAGGACGGGAAACCGCATCGGGGAGAGATGTCAACTGGGCTGCCAGGGAGCAGCGGCTGCAGCCTTCGGCAACGCAGAAATCGTCAAAGAGATGAAGCAGGCCTTGCTGGAGCAAAGCCTCCTGGTTTTCCGCGGGAGTGAGGCGGGTCGAGCCGAGGAGGCGAGCCCGGGCGGTGGCTGTTTTTTGGTTCGGCGCCATTCGCGCCGTTCGCCAGGCGCTAAGGGCGCGAGCTGGATCGGTTCGGGCGACCCAGGGCCAAAAGACATTGAGGAGGAGATCTTGCTGGCGTTGGGGGCCGAGGCGCCAGGTCTGGCGGCGTGGCTCGGCGAGGAGTTGGGCGAACACGCTTTTGTCCTGGGCCTCCGCTGCGGCGAGCAGGCGCTTCATGTGCCGGGCCCAGGAAGGGAGCAAACGGAGACGG
>CAWUJC010000305.1:0-4364 GCA_963922355.1 uncultured bacterium
GAGCCACGGGATGATGCTCGACATAAAGCCAGGCCCGAGGTTGACGCCGAAGCCGCCATAGCCGTAAAGGAGGAAAGGCGTATTGCCGTTGAGGTAGGTATCCTCCGGGTAAACGAGAAACATGCTGATCGGCGTGTCGTCCCGCCCCTTGTACTCCACTTGGCGGACAACGAACTTGCTGGCATCGACTGGGAAGTCCACCTCGGCCCAGAGCTTCGAAGCGCCATCCTGGATGTTGTTGCGGTAAATCTGATACGGCACCGCAAAGGAGCTGAAGCCGTAGAAGTAGTGATCCTCGTCCGGCTCGCCCGAGACACTGAAAACCTCGCCCAACGAGGGCAGCTTCACGTCGCGAATTTTCGTGCCGTCGAGTTCGTAAATCTCCAGTTGATGGGCGGCTTTCTGCAAGGTGGTCGCCACCAGTCGATTACCAATGATCTCGTAGTCGTCCAAGACGACTTCGCCTCGCGCGGGGATGATCTCCTGCCAGTGCTCGCGCTCTAACTTGCCCTCCGGCGTCCGGAAGAGGCTTTTGCGCGGCGACTCCTCATCCGTCATGATGTAGAAATAACCGTCCCAGTGGGTGACCCAATATTTATGCGGCTTCCCCACCAGCCAAGGCGTCCAAGCGGCGTTCTCCGGCGGGACTTGCTGGCCCAGCTTTTCCAGATCCAGGAGGTAGACATCATCGCTCAGCCAACCGTGACTGATGTTGTGGAAGAGCCAGCGCCCGTCGCGCGAAATCCACGCGCCTTGGAAGGTCTTCGGATCGCCGGTGGCTGGACGGATAACCGGGTCGTTTTTCGGATCGGTGCCCAGCTTGTGGAACTTGATGACGGCCATGCCCGGGCGTTCGTCGATCTGCTCCTCCGGCACTTCCGGGAGCCAGGTGTAAAAGAAGCCGGAGCCGTCCGGTAGCCAGGATGGATAGGCATACTTGGCGCCCTCGATCACGTCGATGTCACTCACCTTGCCCGTCGACACGTCCATCACGTAGAGCGTGGATTCATCCGCCGCGTTGGGGCGAAGCTGGTAGGCCACGTTCTTGCCCTGCCAGTCTGGGATCACCGAGCCTAAAGAGATGTTTTCCTCTTCGCTACCCATCGTATTGGGGTCGAGCAAGACGCGCTCCTCACCCTCCAGGCCCTCGCGCCAATAATGGACGACCTTCTCCTTATCCGCGTGGCGGCGTCGGTAGAAGTAGCGGTCACCCCGCTTGTTTGGCGCGCTGATCGCATCGATATAGTAAAGCTCTTCGAACCGCTCGGCCAACGGGTTACGCTGCGGAAGGGAATCCAGATACGCCTTGGTCAACTTCTGTTGGGAAGAGACCCAGGCTTCAACTTCCGGCGCATCTTCGTCTTCCAGCCAGCGGTAGGGATCAGCCACTTCACGGCCAAAGATGGTTTCGGTGATGGCCTCGCGTTTGGTGTCAGGATACTTGTTCATTTCGTTGAGGCCCAACCCGCCAATGGAAGTTGAGCGCATGGCGTGGTTGTAAGCGATGAAGGCCAGCAAAAAGATGATGACGGGAATCCCCATGATCGTGACCAGGATGACGCGCTGGCGGCGCAGATCCTCGTCCTTGGCCGGGGTATCGGAATGGTAATTCGGGTTGAGCATGGGTAGAGATCGCTTCTTGGACGAACCAGATCGTTCATCCTGCCACATTCTCTCCGCCAATCAACCCTACTCAAACGGGTAGCGAAGGCCCCAACTGGCGCGAACCACGTCGAGCGTCTTCATCACGTCGAGCGTTTCGTCCAGCGGCATGAGGTCGCTTTCCAGCTTTCCTTCGGCCAGCTGCTCCATCACGTGGATGGCCTCGTAGCCGTAGCCGTTGCCTTCGATCGGAAGGGTGTGCTCCTGCGCTTGACCGTTCGCTCTCAACGTCACCGTGCTGGCTTTCAGATTGGGCGGGCTGACAAAAATCTCCCCTTCCGTACCGTTCATCACACAATGGGCACTCATTCCCATGCAGATGGAAGAGCCAAGCGACGCCATCCGCCCGTCACCGTAATCGAAGGCCATCGCATTGCTTTCATCCACCCCCGTCACCGCTTTGTGCCAAGTGGACGAAATCTTGGAAGGTTGATCTCCACCGAAAGCGAAGGAGGCCATATTAACGGGGTAGATGCCGACATCGAGCAGCGCCCCGCCCGCCAACTTGGGGTTAAGCAAGCGGGACTCCGGATCCTGATTTCCGCGGAAGCCCAGGTTCGCCTGAACGAAACGCGGTTCACCAATCGCGCCCGCCTGGAGCCATTCCCGTACTTGCCCCCAGGCAGGCTGGAAGCGATACCAAAAAGCCTCCATGAGGAAGAGCTTCTTCTCCCGTGCCACGCGGATCACTTCTGCCGCGTCCGGCGCATTGACTGTAAAAGGTTTCTCCAACAGGACGTGCTTGCCGGCTTCGAGCGCTTCGAGCGCGTTGGCCTTGTGCAGGTGATGCGGCGTCCCGATGTAGACCACTTCTACACCCGGATCATCAAACACGCCCGCATAGCTGTCGTAAGCTTTCGAGACGCTAAACTCCTGGGCGAAGGCGTCGGCCGATTCCTGGCTGCGCGAACCCACCGCAGCTAATTCGGCGTTCTTGAGCGGCGCCAACGCCCGCGCCATTTGCTTGGCGATGTTCCCCGTACTAATGATGCCCCAACGAAATTTGTGCTCGCTCATAACTGGACAAATTCGGAGCCCACGCAGAGAAGTCAAAAGCAAAGTGGCCCCGCGCGGGCATTTTCTCCTTTTGGTTTTTCGAAGGTGGGAGTTCACTGGACCCCATGCTGGACCTCGCCATCCTCCTGGCCTTTGTGGTCTACGCCCTGGTCTCCGGCCTACGCGCACGGAAGCAGGCGAGCGAGAACCTGGAGGAGTACTTCCTGGCCGGGCGCAAGCTGCCAGGCTGGAAAGCGGGCACCAGCATGGCGGCCACCCAGTTCGCGGCCGATACGCCGCTGCTCGTCACGGGGCTGATCGCGACGATGGGCATTTACGCCTGTTGGCGGCTGTGGATTTACGGCCTGGCCTTTCTCATGATGGGCTTCATCTTTGCCCGGATGTGGCGGCGCGCCGGCGTGCTGACCGACGCTGAGCTGACCGAGGTCCGCTACTCTGGCCCCGGTGCCCTTTGGCTGCGCGGCGCGAAGGCGATCTACTACGGCACGATCTTCAACTGTGTGGTCGTGGCCATGGTGCTCATCGCCACCATCCGCATCTGTGAAGTCTTCCTCCCCTGGCACCAGTGGCTGGGCGAAGACACCCTCTACCCGCTTGTTCAACTCGCTTCCTTCGGTGGCTTCAATCTCACCAGCCTGCCAGACAGCGACCCGACTGTCCCGCTCGTCACCGCGGCGAACATGCTCTCGGTTGTGCTTCTCCTCACCTTCGTCGCACTGTATTCCACGACCGGCGGCCTCCGCGCCGTGGTCAACACCGACGTCGCCCAGTTCGCACTCATGATGGTCGGCACCGCCCTCTACGCCTGGTTTGTCTGGCAGGAGGCGGGGGGATGGGAGCGATTTGCCGAAATATCATCTGCGGCACAGCATACGCCCCAACCTATTTCTCTAAATACGATTTCATTCTTACCACCTAACAACTTCAACCCGGACCCTATGACGGATATTACCATCATGGAGTTCCTCACTTATTCGTCATATGGTTTCTTCATCTTAATTGGCCTGCAATGGTTCTTCCAAATTAACAGTGATGGAACGGGCTATCTCGCTCAGCGCTCCATGGCTTGTAAGTCGGATGGTGACGCCAAACGGGCCAGTGTCCTTTTCGCTTGGTTACAAATTTTTCTGCGCAGCATCTTCTGGCTCATTATTGGACTCGGCTTGATAGTGATCTACCCGGAGCCATCGGGAGCGCTATCACCTGGCATCGACTATTTCGTTGATGAAGGCTTCATCGCCGCGCGCGAAATGACCTTCGTGTACGGCATCAACGACCTCCTGCCGGTCGGGCTCAAGGGGATCATGCTTACTGCCTTGCTCGCCGCGTTGGCCTCCACCGTAGATAGCCACCTCAACTGGGGCGCGAGCTACTGGAGCAACGATCTCTACAAACGCATCTACTGCGAGAAGCTACGCCAGCGGACGGCGGGCGACCGCGAACTGGTCTGGGTGGCGCGGCTCTCCAACCTGCTGCTCATCGCCCTGGCCCTGATCGTGATGGCCAACCTCAACTCCATTCAAGAGGCCTGGACCATCTCCCTCATCTTTGGCGCGGGTGTCGGCTTCGTCCTCGTCGCCCGCTGGTTGTGGGAGCGGATCAACCTCTGGAGTGAGCTGGGCGCCATTGCCGCCTCCCTCCTCGTCGCGCCCATCCTCTTCTACACCGTGGAGGAAGATTGGGCC
>CAWUJC010000306.1:0-4362 GCA_963922355.1 uncultured bacterium
AAGGATCAAGACAGAGAAGATTCGTTTCATGATGATTGAGTTGAAATTGCACAAGATGTGCCGAGGTCATTGATCTGAAACGTAGAATGCCTGGATGACGGGAGACTTACTCCAAGCTTACAGATTTGTAATGCTGGAGGTGGACCTACGCGCCCGTTGCCTGTCAGAAATATGGACAGATTCCCCATTTACGACCGGTTCGACATCACCCTGTCCTTAAACCTGAGACTAGAAGCTATCCCAAAACCTCCGCGCGACCCGCGTTGCGAGAGTTTTTGGGTTGTGGCTAGAAGAGAGGAAGGAGCAGGTATCAACTATACCTGTGACTGACGAACGACAACGCCACCGCACAAAAATGCCGCAACCTCTTCGAGGCCAGAGTATTTTGGCCGCAGGGCGGTGTTGCTCCTCAATCACTTATTGAATTCAATAGGCTCAATCGTCACGCCTAGCCCCGCGGCCAAAACCCACCTGGCGCGGGTACGCGGAGGTTTTGGGATAGCTTCAAGTTAACCGTGGACGCGACGTTCTCCTTGTCAGGCGGCACATTATATGAGTGACTTCGATCATATCGGATTTCGATTGTCACCCCGCAGACGGAAGTGAACAATGAATCCAACCTCTTAACCTCTTAACCTCTTAACCTCTTAACCTCTTAACCTCTGATCCACTTACCCAGAAACACTCATGCTTAATCACGACTTCCAACGCGTCTTTGCCTTCGACCTCATGCGCTGTACCGAAATGGCCGCCCTCAACACCCTGCGTTGGCTGGGGAAAGGCGAAAAAGAACTGGCCGACGAAGCCGCCTGCGACGCCATTCGCGGCATGTTTGACCTAATGGATATCCGCGGCGAAGTCGTGATCGGCGAAGGCATCAAGGACGAAGCCCCGGGCCTGTTTAAGGGCGAAAAACTCGGCACCTGGGCCGATGGCGCCCCGCGGCTCGACATCGCGTTGGACCCGGTCGACGGCACCACCAACGTAAGCAAGGGCATGAGTAACTCCATCAGTTGTATCGCCGCCGTCCAACCCACCGAGGGCGCGGAAGACGAAGAAGGGCTGAAGGACATCCCGGCTTTCTACATGGACAAACTGGCCTACCCCCTGCCCGTGCGGAAGGCTTGGATGGAAGACAACTCCCTGCCGATCGACATCGACGCGCCGATTGGCGAGGTGATCGACGTCACGGCCAAGATCCTCGGGAAAGAAGTGCGTGACGTCGTCGTTTGCGTCCTCGATCGCCCCCGCAACCAGCAACTGATTGAAGACATCCGGAAAAAAGGCGCGGCCCTGCGCATGATTATGGACGGCGACATCGGCGCCGCCCTGGCTCCGGCCCTCCGCACCTCCAACATCGACCTCTATGCAGGCATCGGCGGTTCGCCCGAGGCCGTCCTCTCCGCCGCTGGACTTCGCTGCCTGGGCGGCGGTATGCGCGCCAAGATCTGGCCGCGGGACGAGGAAGAGAAGCAGAGCCTCATCGACGTCGGCTGGGGAGACAAACTCGACAAGCAGTACATGTCCCGCGATCTGGCCGCTGGCGATAATATCGTCTTTGCCGCCACCGGCATCACCCAGAGCCTCCTGCTAAAGGGGATCGAAGTTTCGGGCAGCACGGCGGTTACCCACTCCGTCATCCTCCGCGCCCGCTCCGGCACGGTCCGCTTTGTGGAAGGCCAGCACAACCTGCAGCGCAAAACCCGTCGCCTCCGTTCCACCCAGCAGGAAACCAAGATCTAAGGCTGATCCGGTTGACCGGGGCCTTCGGGCCCCTTGGCACTCTTCGTGCGCGACAACAGAAAGGTAAAATGAAGCTTGTCATTTTACGCAATCCCCGATAAATAATACCTTAAATCACCTGTTTTTATCATGAAGACGCTTGTCCTTGCCGCCGCTGCCCTTGTCTCTCTCTCCACCACCTGCCTAGCCCAGACCCCCTGGATGGGCGGTATTGACCCGAAGAACTCCGGCCGTGGCGAAACCAATCCGTACATTGAGGACCAGCTCTTCGAACTGGTGAACCGCTACCGCACCGACAAGGGCCTGCCTGCTTTTAAGCGTGACGCCCGGCTCGAGGAAGTCGCCCGCCAGAACGCCCTCCGCGTGATGGAAAAAGGGTACGTCGACAATGTCGACTACTGCGTGCGCCAGGAAGAAGTGGTCGCCATCATGCCCAAGCTGATTCGTTACGGTGAGAACAACTCTTTCTCCTTCATGAAGAAGGAAAATCTGGCTGGTGAAATCCTCCAGGCTTGGCTCGGCGTGGAACGCTTCCAACACAATTTGATCAACGACTACCAGACGGCTGGCGTCGTCTCGGTCTGCAACCCCAACGGCGAGCACTTCGTGGTGATGAATTTCGCCAAGGTAAAGATCGATCCTGGTAAGCAAGAGCCTTCCACCCAGCCTGCCAGCTCCACCCCTGCCCCGGCTAGTACGCCGATGCAGCAGCCGCAGCAGGCTGAAAACTCCGAGCCGGAAGTCGAAGACATCTACGGCCTGAGCCTCAATTAGTTCTCCACCTCACCCACCTACTCTCTCTCCTGGGAAAGCCGCAGAGCGAACTTGCTCTGCGGCTTTTTGGTGTCAGCCTCAAAGGGAAAAGCAGCCGGTCCCGGCTAATGGCCCGGTCGCGTCAGTTAATCCCTAACCTGAGCCCCAAGACACCATGCGCGAGATCAAGCACCGCCCCGAACACGACGAAACCCTTGGCACGACCTACGCCGGTCGTGAGTTCGACCAGCCCATCCCCAAGTATGAAATTCCCGCCGAGGGGATGCCTGCCGGTGCCGCCTACCAGTTGATCTCCGACGAGATGAACCTGGACGGCAATCCCGCCATGAACCTGGCCTCCTTCGTCACCACGTGGATGGAACCGGAGGCCGAGAAGCTTGCGCTCGAGACACTCAACAAGAACTTCGTCGACCAAGACGAGTACCCGCAGACGGAGGAAATCCACCAGCGCGTCGTCAGCATGCTGGGCCGCCTGTTCAACGCCCCGCAGGACTGCGACCCCGTCGGCACCGCCACCATCGGTAGTTCCGAAGCCATCATGCTGGGCATGCTGGCCCACAAGTGGACGTGGCGCCAACGCCGCGAAGCCGAGGGCAAGCCGACCGACAAGCCCAACATGGTCTTTGGCGCCGACGTCCACACCTGCTGGGAAAAATTCGCCCGCTACTTTGACGTCGAGATGCGCGTCGCCCCGATGGAGAAGGACTGCTTTATCCTCACCGCCGATCAGGTGGCAGAACGCATCGACGAAAACACCATCGGGGTCGGCTGCGTCGTCGGCACCACCTTCACCGGCCAACTGGACGAATTTAAAGCGATCAACGATCTCCTCCTCAAAGTGAAGGCAGAGAAAGGTTGGGACATCCCCATCCACGTGGACGGCGCCAGCGGCGGCTTCGTGGCCCCCTTTGTCTACCCGGAAGTGGAGTGGGACTTCCGCCTCGAACAGGTGAAGAGCATCAACGTCTCCAACCACAAATTTGGCCTCGTCTATTGCGGCATGGGCTCGGTCCTCTTCCGCGATCGCAGCGTCATCCCCAAGGACCTCGTCTTCAACATCACCTACCTGGGCGGCGAGATGCCGAACTACAGCCTCAACTTCTCCCGCGGCAGTAACATCGTCATGCTGCAGTACTACAACTTCCTCCGCCTCGGGCAAGATGGCTACCGCCGCATCATGGCGAACATCATGGACAACGCCCACTACCTGGAGAAGAAACTCCTGGAGACGGGCAAGTTCGAGCTCCTGAACGAAAGCAAATATCTGCCCGTGGTGGTCGTCCGCCTCAAAGACAAGACCGTCTCCCCCAAGTTGGTCTACCTTCTCTCCGACATGCTCCGCCAGTACGGCTGGATCGTCCCGGCCTACAGTCTCCCAGCCAACGCCGACGACGTCCACGTTCTACGCATGGTGGTGAAGGAGAACTTCTCCCGCGACATGGCGGAGTCCTTCGCCCAGCACGTTACGGAATGTTTCCAGAAGCTGGAAACCGAAGCCAAGGAGATCGAGGAAATCGAATCCTCCAACGGCGGGCGGATTTGCTAGGCATACACTAACATCAAACAAAGGCAGCTCGTGTGTTCCACGACTGCCTTTTAATGCTTTCCCCGGCGCCGTAAGGCAGCAACCAGGGCCACCCCGAGAAGCAAACTTCCGGTGGTGGGTTCCGGCACTGTGACCGCATAGCTAGAGAAGCCATCAACCAGGAAGGTCAACCAGCCATCTTCGTAGAGAAAGGACTCGGGCGTGAAAAGCGTCCAATTAAGACCATCCTCGCTGTGCCAAATGGAGAAGGACTCTTGGTCGAATCCCTCTCCAATAAAATAGGAAAGCAACACTTCCGT
>CAWUJC010000307.1:0-4353 GCA_963922355.1 uncultured bacterium
GCGTTCTTCTTTTCTGAAAGGTTAAGATTGCCGGTTTCCGAGCGGATACCATCGGCCAGGGGCACGCGGATAATGCCGGCTTTGTAGGACTGGAAGCCGACCAAACAGATCACCACCGTCACCAGCACCGTACAGGCGATGACCACTTTAAAGCCAAGCGTGCTAGGCGCTTCACGCGTTTCGACTGAGATGGGCTCGGGGCGCGACTCGATCTGCTTGACGCCCTGTACTTTTTTCTTGGGGCGCACGTTGAGCGCTTGGTCGAAAGCTTCCAGCTCCTCCTTCTCGTTGAGGTCCAGCTCCTTGAGGTAAATGCTGGCAAAGCCGCGGGCGTGGGTGGGGGAGGAGAACGCCTCGAGCTTGCCGTACTCCAGCGCCAGGATTTGCGGCAGCTTAATCTTGGTTTTCTTGGCCGCCAGTTCAGGTGTCCAGCCGTTGGCTTCCCGCCGGTCTTTCAGCTTGCGACCCACGACGCGCAGGAGCTCGGCCAGCCGAGCCTGCACGGGGTCATCCCCGGCTTTGGCCTGCTTGGCGGCAGATGCTGAGCCCGAGTTGGGCTGAGGGGATTTAGCCTCCGGGGAGTTCATAGGAGTCAAGGTCGACGAGGAATTCACGGGGTCGGGCGGGGTTATCAGGGTCTGGGGGGCTAATAATGCCAAGCTCTTGGAATTTGTCCATCACCCAGGCGGCGCGATTATAGCCTAAACGCAGGCGACGTTGCAGCATGGAAGTGCTGGCTTTTTTCTCCTGGCGGACGACTTCCAGACATTTGTGGAGGAGGTCCAGATCGTCTTCGCTCACGTCATTGATGGCGCCGGAATCACCGTCCAGCTTCTTCTGGATGCCTTCGTCAAAGTCGGGCGTGGCCTGGGCCGCGCAGAAGTCCACCACCGCTTGCACTTCCTCGTCGGAGACAAAGGCGCCTTGGCCGCGGACGAGTTTGGAGGAGCCGGGAGGCAGGTAGAGCAAGTCGCCCTTGCCGAGCAGATTTTCGGCGCCGTTTTCGTCCAAGATCACGCGGGAGTCCAGGGCACTGGGCACCTGGAAGGCGACGCGCGACGGGATGTTGGTCTTGATCACGCCGGTGATGACTTCGCGACGGGGGGTCTGGGTGGCGACAACCAAGTGGATGCCAGCGGCGCGGGCTTTGGCCGTCAGACGCGCGATGCCGCTTTCCACGTCAGCGGGCGCGGTCTGCATGAGGTCGGCCAACTCGTCGATAATCACGACGATGTAGGGCAGTTTATCCGGGATGTGGAGATCGTCCTCGCGCGGGACACGGATGGGCAATTCGGGCTCCGTCTCGGCTGCGGCGTTCTCGCCGTTTTCACCGTCAGCCTCCTCTTCGGGCTTCTTCGGTTCTTCGCGTTTGCGTTTGTTGAAGGAGGAGATATTCCGCACGCCGACTTTGGCCAAGATGCGATAGCGTTGTTCCATCTCCTGGATGACCCAGCGCAGGGCCATGAGCACCTTCTTCGGCTCCGTCACCACCGGGACGACCAGATGCGGCACGGTGTTGTAAATCTGCATTTCCACCTGCTTGGGGTCGACCAGGATGAGGCGCAATTCGTCCGGCGTGAACTTGTACATCAGGCTCATGAGGAGCGCGTTAATGCAGACGCTTTTCCCGGAACCTGTTGTCCCTGCGATGAGTAGGTGCGGCATTTCCGCCAAGTCGGCAATCAGGGTTTGGCCGTACACGTCTTTCCCCAGCGCGATGGGAATCTTTGCCTTGTTGGATTTCCAGGTGTCCGACTCCATCAAGTCGTGCAGCACGATGGGCACTTTCTTCGTGTTGGGGACTTCGACGCCGACGCTGTCCTTGCCCGGGATGGGGGCCAGGATGTTGACCCGCTCGGCCTTCATCACGCGGGAGATATCGCGGTGCAGGCTCTTAATTTTATCGACGCGGACGCCGGTGGCGGGGATGACCTCGTAGCGCGTGATGGTCGCGCCCTTGGTGATCGGCCCCGGCTGGGCTTTGATGCCGAACTCGGCCAAGGTACGGATGAGAAGCTCGGAGTTGCCGCGCAGCTCAGATTCGTTCATCCCGGAATCGCCCGTGGCGGTGTTCTCTTCCAGGAGGTCGAAGGCCGGGAGTTGATAGTCGGCAAAGAGCGGGCCGGTGGCGGCATCGGCTTCCCCGGCGTGGCGCACGGACTCGCGTGGGGTTTTGCCCAGGGTGCCACCAGCAGCTTTCTTGCGGGGAGACGTGGCTTTCTCGGCGACTGGCGCTGGAGCCTCTTCTTCCTCTGGCGTATCGGTCGGCGCAGCGGTTTCATCAGGTTCCGGCTCGGGCTCCGGCTTGCTTTTCTTGCCCTTGCGCGGTTGCGAGGCGTCGATCACTTGCGGTGGCTCGAAGGGTTCCTCGACGTCGACAGGGGCAGGTTCGGCGGGTTCCAGGACGGAAGTCGCTGCGGTCTCGGCTGGGTCTTCGATCCCGTTTTCCTTGGCCATCCGTTTGAGTTCGCGCTCCAACTCGCGGCGCTTGCGATCCAAGTCCTCCTTTTCCGCCAGGGCGCGGGCAATCGGGTCATTGCCAATCCGGGCTTCGCGGCGGCGATGTTGGTAGTCCTTCCACCAGGCGATGAGCGCTTCCCAGGCGGTGCGGGGGTTGAGTTCAAAGAGAAAAAGAACGGAGGCAACGTAGAGCATCCACAGGACGATCTTGGCCCCCACCGGGCCGAGCAGCGCAACCATGATGTAGTCGTCAATCCACTGCCCAATAAAGCCGCCAGAGCTGACAGCGTTGACCTGCTGCGTCCAGTCTGCCATCCAGCCGTGGACGTGCATGAGGCAGGCGGCGCTAACCAAAAACACGGCCGACCAGGGCAGCTTCCAGCGCCAGAGAAAGCCCGGATGCATCAGCATGGCAATGCCAGTGGCGAAAAAGAGCAAGGGGACGAGGTAGCCGGCGACGCCCAGGGACATAAAGAGCGCCATCGACCAATAGGCGCCCGTGATGCCAATGAAGTTGAAGGGTGGATCGTTCGGCTGGGTAGAGAACATGCCCAAGTCGTTGGTGTCGTACGAGATGAGCGAAAGCAACGTAAGGAGAGCCGCACCCAGCCACAGAACGGCCGCCACCTCGCGCACAATGCGGGGCGACATCGCCGGAGCTTTTTCGGGCTCCGGAGCCGGGGCGGGTTTCTTCTTAGACATGCGGGGGCTATTGGTACGACTGGCTGCCATCGGTGGAGTGTAGGGGGGGCAAGGGGATATTCCAAGTACTACAAACGGGCTTTACCAGCCGAAAAGCGACTCGAAAAAGCCCTTCGGTTTCTCGCCCTTGGCGGAGTCTTTCGCCCCGGCGGAAATCTGCCATTTCTGGTCTGGCTTGAGGTAGACGACCTGCTTCGGGGTTTTATTGTCGGAAAACCAACTACTGCCCTTGCTCAAGGTCGTGCGTTCCAGGCCAGCCGGGACGGGAAAGGCTTCCATAGGGTAGTGGTCCTTGGCCACGTTAAAGACCTTGGCCCAAATGGGGAGAGCGGCGGCCGCGCCATAACCGGCGCTGGAGATTGTCTTGGGCCGGTCGAAGCCTACCCAGACGGCAGCGACGAGCGAGGAAGTTCCTGCGACGAACCAAGCGTCTTTGTAGTTATTGGTCGTACCGGTTTTGCCTGCGGCGGGGAACTTGAAGCCATAGCGTGAGCGCAGGCTACTACCGGTGCCTTTGTTGATGACGTTCTCCATCATGCCCACCACTTGGCGTGCGACTTGGGGGCTAAAGACCCGTTGTTCGGTTTGGCGATGCTCGTAGATCGTGCGGTCGTTCTCGTCACTGACGCGTTTGACGATGAACGGCTTCTCCCACACCCCGCTGTTGATCAAGGTCGCATAAATACCGGCTACTTCGGCGACAGTGAGATCGCAGGCACCGAGGTAGCTGGACTGGTAGGGCGGGATCGGATTCGTCACGCCAGCTTGCTGCGCGTAGTAGACAAACGTCTCGGGCCCGATCAGGTTCCCGACCCGCACGGCGGCGTAGTTGTCGCTTTTGGCCAGGGCTTCGTTGAGGCGGATGTACTGGTCCGCGCTGCCGGAGGGTGTGAGGTTGGGCTTGGCCCGCTTGAGGTCGAACGGCTTCTTCGAGACCCAGGTGGCGGGGGAGTAATTCTTTTCTTCAAAGGCGGCCCCATAAAGCAGCGGCTTGAGCGTCGAGCCGACCTGCCGTTTCGCTTGGGTGGCGCGGTTGAAGGAACTCTCGGCGTAATCGCGTCCGCCGACCACCGCGCGGATGGCGCCGTTTTGGGGCGTGAGGGCGAAGAAGGCGGCCTGGAGTTGGCCCGCGCCTTTTCGCCCGTGGCGACTGCGGTAGGCCTTGGTCTTTTCGATGGTGGCAAGATGCTC
>CAWUJC010000308.1:0-4336 GCA_963922355.1 uncultured bacterium
GGCCAGGATGCCTTGTGCCAGTTGGTGGCCGGCGGTGAGATCAGAGACGGCGAGACCCATGGGCATCGGTGGTTGGTCGGCGTTGCCGGAGAGATGGGCCAAGCCGCTGAGCGACTGGGCGAGCAAGTCCTGCCCCGGTTTGCCAACCCACGGGCCTTCCGAGCCGTAGCCCGTCACGGAGCCATAAACCAGGCGGGGATTGAGCTCTTTCACCTGCTCGTAACCGAGGCCGATGCGCTCAATCACGCCGGGGCGAAAATTTTGGATCATCACATCCGCTTGCTTGATGAGTTGCCGGACCTTGGCTAGGTCATCCGGATTCTTCAGGTCGGCTGCGTAGCTTTGCTTGTTGCGGTTGATCGAGTGGAAGAGGGTGCTGTCGCCGTCGAGTTTGAGGTTGGAGATGTAGAGCTGGCGGCAGAGGTCTCCCTTGCCGGGGCGTTCAATCTTGATGACGCGCGCCCCCAAGTCGGCCAGCCGCAAGGCCGCAGAAGGCCCAGCCAAGAACTGGGCGAAGTCGAGGACGAGGAGACCCTCTAGAGGGTGATCGGTGGCAGTGCTCATGATGTTGTTAAACGGTCGGCGATTCGCGTACGACCAGTAAGAGGTGATCGCAGACGAGGACGGTATTGCCTTCCTGGTTGTTGACCTCCAGGTGTTCGACGACCACGCCGTGGGTCGGTCGCTTGTGGTCGCGTTTTTCGCTGATCGTGATGGTTGACGTGATCGTGTCGTTAATGAAGACGGGTTTGATGAAGCGCAGCTTGTCGTAACCGTAGGACATGGCATGTGGGTTAATTGCTGCGGCCGTCATGCCGACGGCGACGGAGAAAATTAAGGTGCCGTGGGCGATGCGCTGGCCGAAGGGCTGGGTGGCGCACCATTCGCGGTCCATATGATGGGGATAGAAATCGCCGGTCTGGCCAGCATGAAGAACGATGTCGGCTTCCGTGATGGTGCGGCCGGTGCTGGTCCGCGTTTCGCCGAGTGCGTAGTGCTCAAAGTATTGCGCGCTCATGTTACAGATATCTTTCCGGAGGGATGCCTCCTTGGTCGCTGGAGGCGTGGGCCGCTTCACAGACGGCCATGGTTTCCATGATGTCTTCGACGGAGGTGACGAGGGCGTCGGCTTGACCATCGGCGGCGTGCATCACTTGGGCCATGGCGCC
This sequence comes from uncultured bacterium, assembly GCA_963922355.1. GTDB lineage: Bacteria > Verrucomicrobiota > Verrucomicrobiia > Methylacidiphilales > UBA1321 > CAWUJC01. The sequence goes on from CAWUJC010000308.1 coordinate 1,170, forward strand.
GATGAAGGCGTGCGGGAACCAACTGCCTTCCAGCGGAATCTCTTCCCAGGCGGTGGCCGAGCCGTCTTCGGCCAAACGCTGGATTTCAAAGCAATCCGGGACGCCGTCCGGGTAGTTCATCAGCAGGCCCATCTTGGCTTTGAGTGCCCCCTGGCTGCCTTCCCACTTGATGTAGCTTTCCTGGTGCTTCGGGCCAAAGCGATGGTAGTGGTTGGTCTGGATGTTGGCACGGACCTCCGGCCCATAGTCGAGAATGATGCTGCTGCGCGTCTCGGGGTAAGGCTCACCGGGGTAGGGCAAGGTCTTGGCGTAAACACCCACGGGGGTGCCGAGGAAGTGTCGGATGCAGTCGATGTGGTGAACGCTGTGATAGAGGATTTCGAGGCGCGGCACGTTTTGGATGAAAGGAAAGTGGGACCAGGGGGTGTGGGCGGTGACGCGGATTTCCACGTCGCGCAGCTCGCCGATTTCGCCCGCTTCGATCAGCGACTTGGCCGCCATCACGTAGGGGGCGAAGCGAAGCTGTAAGTTGATCGCGGCAATGAGTTGGCGCTCGCGGCAAACCTCGAGAATCTCTTTGGCTTCGGCGATGTTCTCGCCCATCGGCTTCTGGATGAGGACGGGAGAGCCTTGGGGCAATTTGCGCAGCACGTCGGCAAAGAGATTGGCCGGCAGGGTGAGATCGAAGACGGCGCCTTCCGGGGCTTGGGCGATCAGTTCATCCACGTCCTCGTAAACGTGGGGGAGGTCAAACTTGCTGGCCAAGTCTTCGGCGGTAGCACGGGTGCGATTGCAGATCCCATGCACGGGGAAACCAGCGAGTTGATAGGCCGGTAAGTGGGCGTCTCGCACAATGCTACCCGCGCCGATCACGACGATAGGACGCGGAACAGAGGGAAGAATGGGCTGGTAGGTGAATTCCATAAATGAAAATTAACTTTGTATATGAAATATACGTTCACCGTCATCACAAACAAGTCTATTCTGGCCGGGCGGTCTGAATCCCTGCCGATAATCTCTGTTCCCTGGATCATCGGACCAGTTGCTAATTGGGCGGAGACTACCTAGAAGCTATCTCAAAATTTACAAATGGCCGCGCCAGGAGGATTTTAGCCTTTTGGCAAGGCGCGACGAACAAGCAGATTGAATGAAATCTCTGACTGAGAAGTAACACAGACAAAAGGTTAAAAGACGCTGGCCCCGAGGGGGTTGCGTTTCATTTGGTCTGTGGCGGTGTCGTTCGTCGGTCGAAGGTATACTCAATACCTGCTCCCTCCTCAACTCCTACCCACAGGCCAAATGAACCAGCAACGCGACCGATTGCTAATTTTGAGATAGCTTCTACCCTAAGACCATGAAAGGCCGAACCTCGACCTCTTACTCGGCTCCCGCTCTGGCCAAGGGCTTGCAAATTTTGGAAGCCATGGCCAGCGCGGAGGAAGCGTTGACAATGTCGGAAATCGCGCAGCGGACCGGGCGCACGGTCAACGAGCTCTTCCGCATGCTGGCGGAGCTAGAAGCGCAGGGCTATCTGCATCGCGACAAGCACGGCGCCTACACGCTATCGCTCAAACTCTTTCGCCTCGCCAGTTTGGAGAACGTGCAAAGCGTTTTGGCGAGGCTCGCCCGTGGGCCCATGCGGGATTACTCGGCCAAGAGCGGGGAGGAATGCCATCTTTGCACCTTGGACAGTGGCATGGTGGTGGTTTTGGCTAGTCACCAAAGTTCTAAATCGGTCCGCGTCAGTGTGCGACCCGGGTCTATTCACCATCCGATGGAAACGACTTCGGGGCGACTCATGCTGGCTTCCCTCTCGGAGGAAGAACAACGCTGGCACTTGACCGAAGCGAAGCGCCACTTTCCAGGAAAGAAGTTGGCTTTGGCTAAGGCTCTGCGCGAACTGCGGGGAGAGAAGGCAAAGACGGAGCTTTCTGGAAAGGACGCCGTCTTGGGAGGCTTGTCTGACTTTGTTGTGTTGTTGCCGCCTCTGGCCGAGCATCTGCGCGCCACTTTGGCGACCAGTTGGTTCTCCACCCGCGAGAACGGCTTGACGGCTCGGCAGATTGAGACGGAGCTTCGCCGGGCCGCGAAGCTCATTCGCCAGCAATTGTAACGCAGCTGACGCCTACCAGCGGAAGTAGCGGTAGGGGTCGTCGCCGCGGGCGAAATCATCGCGGTAATCGGGATGATAGGGCGAGGTGGCTTCACCGCCGCCGAACAGGAGCTTGTCGGCCTCGAAGCTTGCCCCCAGATTGCCGAGCAACTGCGCCAGCGCTCGGGTGTGCCGCCAGCGCGTGTAGCGATGGTACGTCTTCTCGTCGGCCGGCAAGGCGCGTGGATCAAACTGAGTGTAGAGGATGACACCGTCGCCGATCGATTCACGAGCGAGCCAGCCACCGGCGGCAACGTCCAAGCCCTCTTGCTCTTCAATCAGCGGCGCCGTGATATCGACTCGCGTGCGGAGTTCGGACGGTGAGAGGCCGCGAGCTTCCGGCCATTCGGGGGCTTGCTGTACGGTTCCAGTTTTCTGGTTGTTGCTTACCAGAAAATCTGGCGTGGAGCTCGCCTGCCGGAGGACGAGAATCTTCGCGCCTTGGTCGGCATAAGCTTGCAAAGCGGGACGCTCAACTTGGCTCAGGTCTTCCACCACGAGCAGGCGAGGTTGCTCTGGGAGGGTTTTCACTCGTTCCAAGTCGACGCCCATGGAGGCGAGAAGTTTGGCGCCACGGTCACTCCCCAAGTAGGCCACGGTCTGACGCTGGGCTAACTCCGCAGCGGGGGGAGTCGTCGTCGAGGCCGGGGGCTTTTGACTCGCCCAACCCAGACCGGTCCAGAAACTTTCCCAACCGGATGGAACGGCAGGTTCGACCTTGGCCGGTTTTGTCGAACGCGTGAGCAACTGGCGGCTAAGCTGGGTGGCGGCAGCGGTGCTTGGGGCCTGATCTTCCAAGTCCAGCGTATTCAGGAGAATGCGGCCCTGGCCCACCGGGAGTTCCAAGAGCGGAGAGTAGGCGAGGTCAAATTCGCCTTCCAGCAGCGGGGTCCAGGCGGAATGGTGCGGCTTTTCCAGCATGGCACTGGAGACCGTCCCGCGGCTACCCCAGCGCCAGCCCCAGTAAGGAACGTGATGCTTCCCCTTCTTGACGTCTTTACCAGTGTAGTCGGGA
>CAWUJC010000309.1:0-4332 GCA_963922355.1 uncultured bacterium
AGCGTCTCCGGCTTTGGTATGGCGCCAGAAATGCCGGAAATCTAGGCCGTCGCGCGCCTTGCTACTCCGGCCCCAGCTCGCTCTGGAGCAGACGCAACTGCTCCTCATCCTCGATCAACAACGCCTCTGGCTTAATCGTGGCCAGCACCGTCCGGGCAGCTTCCTCCCGGCCCAAAGCAGCCAAAGCGCGGGCTTCGACCAAGGCCATTTCCGGAATTTGGCGGTGTTGATCATCCAACGTGTGGAGCACAGCCAGGGCCTCTTCCGCCTTCCCCCGCAAAAGCAGAGAATGGGCGTAGGTCCCGGCAATTTCTGGGATCTCGCGATGCTCTTGATAGAGCTGGTCGGCCAATTGGTGCGCCGCCGCGAGGTCCTCCCCTAAAACCAGGCTGTAGGAGGCGTAGTTGTTGCGCACCGCGACATCCCGCGGCAAAAGGCGAAGTGCCTGGCGGTAGACATTGAAGAGCGGCCGGGCCTGACGCTGAGATCGGTGCCACGCCGCCATCTGCTGCAAAGCCTGAATGGGTTGGGCCCCACTTTCGCTCAACTGCTTCCACAGAGGTAGTGCTTGCTCGCCCCACCCCCAACTACTCGCCGTCTGCGCCAATAAATTCATCGATTTAGGCTGCTGGCCGGTCGCGGCAACACTCTGTTGCCACAAGGGCTCCCATTCCTCCGCCCGGGCACCGGCCAGATCTTGCGCCCGCGCCAGATACGCCAAGCGCAGAAACTCCAGCTCCGCCCAATTCGTGGACGCGTGCTCGCGCGCAAACTCTTCCCAGCGTCCGGTCTTGACCAACGCCTGCCCCGTCATGAGCGAGATGAGCGCCGATTTCTTTAACTCGGGATGCATCACCGGCCTCAGAGCCAGCACCTCTTCGGGTAGCCCCTGCTGTAACAGCCAGTTGAGGTAGAACTGCGCAGAATAAACGTCGTCTTCCACCACCTCGATCTGCCGCACCATCTCCTCGTGAAACTCCCCAGGATTCTGGCGCTGGAGAATCGCTAACCGGAGGAGGAAGTCTCGGGCCTCGGTTTTGGGATGGGCCAGAAGCTGATGAACCCGGCGTTGGGCCAAGTCCAACTCACCTGCTTGCAAAGCATCCTTGGTGAGGGCTCGAATCGCCTGCGCCCCGAACTCCTCGTGACGGCTGAATTTTTTCAGGGTTTCCCGCCCCTGTACTTTTTCGGCCGGGTCCGGCGAGATCAACTGGAGCTTGGCCAAATTCAACTCCATGCGCTCATCCTGGCCAAAGCGATCGGCCATCTCGCCAAATAGCTTTCGCCCGGCTTCGATGTCTCCCTTAATCAACGCCAGAGCCGCCGACAAATGCCACGCCCGCTCGGAGTCTTGCTCCTCCGGCGGCAGTTGATCGAGCGCCGCTTGCGCTTCGATCGGCAAGCCGAGAGCCACGCTGTTTGAAGCCAACTGATAGATATCCTCCAGCCCACCGGGTTCCAACTCCAGAACGGTTTTGCGCCAGCGAACCGCTTGCGCCGACATGCGGCGAAAATCAAACTCGGCCATCGCGCGGTACAAGTCAGGGTTCAGCCGATTGGAATTCAAGGCCTCGCGCAAGCTTAGCCCGGCGGCGCGCCAATCCCCTTCGGCCATTGAAGCCCGGGCCAAGGCAATCAAGCGGTCCTGCCGCCATTGCGGGTAGGCATAAATGCCATAACCGACACCCGCTCCCACCCCCAAGATTAGGACCAAGCCCAGAATCCACTTCCAACGCGACATGCCGCAACATAGCACCATCGTTCTGGACGGGCCAAGCGCAACGCGCTAGGGATGAGGTATGTCTGCACATCATCTGCGCCTCCTTGGAGCGCTTCTGGTCGGAGGTCTCCTCTGGGCAACGGGAGTCACGCCGGTTTCGGCCCAAGAACTGCCCAAAACCAAGGGCCTGGCCCACTACGTCGTCTTCCAGAAACCGCCGGAAGATATTGAGGTCATGGAATTTGATACCTTCCAATTCCCCAAGCTGGGGATGATCACCAAAGAACCGCCTTTGGTGATTGATTCCATCCGCAGCGCGCGGATGAACATGGCGGCGATTAAGACCAGCAACATCCAGGACAAAACCCGCAGCCGACAAGGCCAGCCCGCCATCACCATCGTCCTGAACGACGAGAACACGGCCAAGCTCCGCGAATTCTCCAAGAAGTACAAGGGGCAGCAAATCCTCATCGCACTGGATGGCATTCCCGTTTCGGCTCCGGTCCTACTCTCGCCGATTGAAGAAGGCATCGTCACCATCAGCGGCGGCAACCGCACCCCGGAGCAAATGAAGGAAGTGCTCGACATGGTGCTCGAGTACAAGGAAAAGCCCCAAGAGTAAGCCTGATGAAAGTTCTCCAGCTCACCAATGAATACCCGCCTAACGTCTACGGTGGGGCGGGTGTCCACATCGAATACCTCAGCCAAGAGCTGGCCAAACTCATGGACGTGGAGGTCCGCTGTTTTGGCAATCAGAACGAGCAAGACGGCTCGCTGACCGTGCGAGGCTTTGATGTCGTCACCTCCGGCTACGGCTGCGAGAAACCGCTGCAGAGTGCCTTCGCGGCGGCTCAACGTGGACTGGACTGGAACACCGCTGGCGTCGATGCCGATTTGGTGCACTGCCACACTTAGTATGCGCAACTCGGCGGCATTTTCGCGAAGCTCAACTACGGCATTCCGCTCGTCATCACCACCCATTCGCTCGAACCCCTGCGCCCGTGGAAGCGCGAGCAACTCGGCGGCGGGTACGACTTCTCCAGTTGGATCGAGCGCACCGCCATCGAGATGGCCGACGCCGTCATCGCCGTCAGCCAAGGCACCAAAGACGACGTGTTGCGCCTCTTCGACGTCGACCCGGCCAAGGTCCACATCATCTACAACGGGATCAACCCGGACCAATACCAGGCGACCGCATCCACCGCCGCATTGGAAAAGTATGGCGTCGACACCTCCCAGCCGTACGTCCTCTTCGTTGGCCGCATCACCCGGCAAAAGGGCATCACCCACCTCGTCCGCGCCATCGAGCACTTTGACCCTGGCTTCCAGGTTGTCCTCTGCGCTGGCGCGCCAGACACCCCGGAAATCGCCGAAGAAATGAAGACCGCCGTGGCCGAAGCTTCGGCCCAGCGCGAGGGGGTCATCTGGATTGAGGAAATGGTCAGCAAGCCGGAGATCATTGAACTCTACTCTCACGCCACGGTCTTTTGCTGCCCGTCTATCTACGAACCCTTTGGCATCATCAATCTAGAAGCCATGGCCTGCGGCACGGCTGTCGTGGCCAGTCAGGTTGGCGGCATTCCGGAAGCGGTGGGCGACTGCGGCGTCCTCGTTCCGGTTGAGCAAATGGACGTTGCTCCCTTCGAACCCACGGACCCGGCGAAGTTCTCACGCGATCTGGCCGCTGGCGTCAACCAGCTCATGGCCGACGCCGCCCAACGCGACAAACTCGCCGCCGCCGGTCGCCAACGCGTCCTCGACATGTTTAGCTGGACCAGCATCGCCCAACAGACGCAGGACCTCTACGCATCGTTGGTTTCAAAGTCGTAGCAGCCCACCCTATTTTCTCACTTTTCTTACCGGGTTGAGTTGCGTCCCAGCCGAGACAGGCGTTTGTTAATACTGGGCCTGCAAACGTCATCATATCTACGCAACCCTCGCAAGGAGACACAGATGCTTAAGATCCTGATCCGCAAGGACTGGGCGCACATCAAACGACGTCTTCGACTCCGCTTCCCCCACCTTGGGCCGGAGGATTTTCTCTACCTGCCCGGACGGGAAGAAGAATTGATCACCCGGCTGGAGCGCAAGACGCACCTGAGCGAAGCCGAGCTGACCAAGTTCGTCGAAGACGCCGTCATGGCCGCCCATTAAAACCTAAACGCTGCTATTTCTTGGCGGGCTCCGTCGCCATCACGACGTACTTCTGCGGCTCGGTCGCGGCGTGATGGACCCGCTCCTTCGTCACGACGACGGCGTCGCCCTTGCTCGTCACGCCGAAGAGGTCCTTGGCGAACTCGTAAGGCAGATGAATGCAGCCGTGCGAACTCTCGTAGCCGGGCACGATCCCGGCGTGAAGGAAAACCCCGCCCCAGGTGATTCGCTCAGAGAAAGGCATTGGCGCGTTGTCATACTTCTTCGAGTGGCGCATCCGCTCCTTGCCCAGGATGTGAAAAACGCCAGTGGGCGTGCGGTGGCCCTTACGTCCGGTGCTGACCGTCGTGCGCCCGATCATCACCCCGCCGCGATAAACAAAGGCCTCTTGTTGGCTAAGGCTGACCACCACGTTGACCGAGCCCTCTGTCTCCGCGTCCAGATGCCAGGCAAACTGG
>CAWUJC010000310.1:0-4331 GCA_963922355.1 uncultured bacterium
AACCACGCCGTAAATCCTTCCCGGCTTCCCAGGTGTTTCTCAAGCAGGATTTGAACAGCGGTGCCTTCCTCAAGACGACATATCTCTACCGCCAGCCCGATTTCTCGCAACCAGCCAGCCGCGTTATCTTTGAAACTTGGGATGGGAAAAAAGCCTTTAACTGGGTGGGACATTTAACGCCTGAAGAAGGTGCGCAGATAAATCCTCAGGCTCTGGCCGCCTCGTTCTCCGACCCTGGGGCAGGTAGTATCTTAGCTCATCCACAAGAGCGGCTGCCCAACTTTCTGGAGACCTGGATCGACACCAGCAATGGAGAGTCGCACCTCGACTACTTGGCCAAAACGCCTTTGGAGAAGCTTGAACTTCGAGAAAACGAGGACGGCACCGTCACCCTGGGCAACAAAACTATTTCCCTGAAGATTGCTCCCGACACCAAACAGATCAAAGAAGTCCAGTACCACTATTTCGACAAAAATAAGCGACCATTTCTCTTTAAAAAAATCATCGCGGACGATTACCGAGTCCACCAAGGGCAACTGTTCCCTGAATCGATCGTGGTCGAACTCTATCGCCCGAACGGCGCTCTCAGTAGCCGCGAAATCTATGAAATCTCACCGCAGAATCTGGCAGCCACCGCCCCCGCTAATATAGCCCAAATCAGTCAGCTCAGGTTACCGGTTGGAGCCGCCATCAACGACTATGTCGGAAAGAAGCAATACACCGTGCTTGGCTACGGCGGCAACCTCAGCCAGGAAGAAAAAGTAGAGCAACTGCTGCAATCCCTGGTCGAGCAAGCGCAAGCCCAACAGGAGGCGCGATGAAGATCAGGTCAGGATGGCGCGCTATCTTATTCCTCCTAGTCGCCTCTGGCTGCGTTTCTCCGGCGATCTGTGCGACACAGTCCTCAGAATCGAAAACTCATCTCATTCACAGCGAGGAGCTGGGCGCGAAATGTGGACTTTACTCGCTGTACTGCGCGCTCTCTTTGGCTGGCCAGGCCGCCAGCCTCGACCAACTCAAAACCATTCTACCTCAAGACTTGAACCGGGGGGTGTCGGTCTACGACCTCGAAACCGCCTTAAGTCAGCTGCAGATAACCACCTCTAGCCAACCCTTTTCCGCTCAAAAGTTCTCCCGAGACAAGGGTGCCGTCGGCATTTTGTTTCTGCGACTTGGCGAGGTCGGGCTTGGGCATTTTGTTGCCCTCCAATCTTTGGGAGAGGGTCGGATTCAAGTTCTCGATTTCCCCCGCAATCCGGAAATTCTTTCTGAAGATGCCCCTTACTTTAGCGACAAACAAGTCCTCATCTCTTTACATCCGAACACCAACCCACCTCGCCAAGCCACTTTTACGCCTTCGATCTTACTTGCCGTTCTGGGTTGCATGGGGCTCCTCTGGTTATCAAGAAAATCGGCACTAGCTCTCTTCTCGCGCCACACATCTGGAATCGCCATGTTGTTGTTCTGCATGCTGTTCTTGCCGGGTTGCGGCCAACATACAGCGAACACCAATGCGTTAACCTGCAAGCAACCCACTGTCGTCATCCAAGCGCTGAACTCGGAAGGGAACAAAACTTTCTATCAACACACCTACACCATTGAAAATCCAACCAATGAGACCGTCCGCGTGCTGAGGCACCAAACTGATTGCATCTGCACCAAAATCATCTGTCCAAAAACCATAGAACCAAATGGAACAGCCAAACTAACCGCCTTTGTCGAGAAAACTTCTTGGCAAAATGGAAGCAACCATGTCTCCATCGCGATGGAGTACCTCCTTGGAGAAGAACGCAAGATTCTCCCACTCAAACTGACTTTAGAACAACAAGCCATCACTTTTGCCGAACCAGCAAAACTCGAATTTGGCAAAGTAGAAACCTGGAACAAACCCACGAAAGCGGTCACCATTTATACTCCGTCTGACCTTCAGGCAATAGTTGAAGCCTCCTCTCAAGAATTACCACCAGGAATCCAGCTGGCCCGAAAAGGCCAACGTGAACTCCGTTATGGAGATATTCCCTATGACGTCCACGAATACGACGTATCCCTCAACCCCGATCAAATGGAGCCACAGACTCAGCACAGGCTTAGCTTCTCCATCAAAAGCAAAAAAGGAAATCAAGAGACTTACATAGATCTCTCGGCAGAGCGTCTCCCCGATGTCCGGCTTTCCCAAGAAACACTCTTCTTTACTTCCAATTCTAACGAACCAACAAGCGTCATGCTCGTCTACGATCCTTCACGACAGCATCTTACAAACTACTCGATTCAGCCGTCCGATTTTCACATCGAACGCACTGTTGACCATGACTTCGGCAAAGAGTTCCATATCACTCACCGTTCAAATAAAAACCCAAGCCACCCCACAAAAGAAAGACTAGGCAACCTAAGTTTCACCCTCAGCGACGGTCGTCAGTTCCAAGTGTCACTACAACTTTTAAAGTAAGCGGCAAATCCTACCCCGGCAGCGCATCGCCGCGAATGAGGTGGGCGTGGAGAATCTGCAAACAAAGCAGATGGTTGAGCAGCGCGTCCTTGCGCGTGAGCGAAACCGGATCGCGGTCCGTGCGGTAGCCGTCGACAAACGAGGTGATGCGAGCCGGATCAAGCACACCCGCTTCGGTCACTTCGTCTGGATTGAGATACGTCTCGATCAGGCTCGAGACACGGGCCTTTTTCTTTTCGTCGGTGTGGGCCGGTGGCGCCATGAAGGCAAATTTCTCGCGCCGATACAGCACCTCGGGCAAGACACCGCGGACGGCTTCACGCAGCACCCACTTCTCGATGTTGCCGCGGATGCGCAGGTTCGGCGGCACTTGCACCGCCGTTTCCGCCACGTGGTGATCGAGGAAGGCGGGCCGCGATTCCATAGAGTTCGCCATGTCGACTCGATCGCCCCCCCAGTTGAGAATCTGCCCCTCAAGCATCGTCTTGCTCCAGGTGTATTGCGCGATATCGAGCGGGTGGCGGTTGCGGATCATCGCCGGGTCCAGCGTCCCGGCAATCGCCGCCACCGGATCGTAGTCCTCCAGTTCCTCCAAGACGTCCCCCGCCAAGAGCGGACGCGCAAGATCGAGCGTATCGAGCCACGGCTGAATCCAAGAGGGCGTGAAGCCGCAGAGTTCTTCAAAGGCCGCGTGCTCGCGACTGTTTTCGGCGAGAATGGCACCTTTGACTAACGCGTTGGATTTCTCCAGCGCGGCTTGCAGCTCGCGCTTCACGTCGTCCGGTTCTTCCGCGATACCGTGGAGGAACATGTCGCGGCGAAAGGCCGGGTAACCGCCAAAGAGCTCGTCGCTCCCCTCGCCGGTGATGACCGACTTGTAGCCAGCATCGCGGACGTGGCGGCTCATGCACCACTTGGCCACGCCAAGCGTGTTATAGAAGGTGCGTTCGGCATGCCAGACCGTGCGGATAAAATTGGGGCCGTAAAGGTCATCGGCTTGGAGGTGGATGATGTCTTGATCGGCCCCCACGCTGGCGGCCATCTCGCGCGCGATGGGCGATTCGTCGTAGGCGTCGCTGTCGAAGCTGATGGTGAAGGCTTTGACCGGGCTCTGCATGGCCCCCGAGGCCATGCCCAGGATGCAACAACTGTCGATCCCGCCGGAAAGATAGCAGCCGACCGGGACGTCCGCCTCAAGGCGATGGACCACGGCTTCGACCAATTTTTCGCGCACGGCTTGGATGTGGTCGTCGGCAGTGAGAGACAGATCGCGCTGATCTTTTTCGGGGAACTCCAGATCCCAGTAACGCTGTTTCGTCACTTCCAGCCGACCGTCGCGCTGCTTCAAGATGAGCATGTGGCCGGGCTCCAGCGCGTGAATGCCTTCAAAGGCGCTCGTCCCCGGCACCATGGTGTGCATGAGCTGGTTGAGCGCGGCCTTGCGGTCGAGCTTCTTCGGTACGTCCGGGTGCTGGAGCAACACCTTCACCTCCGAACCAAAGTAACAGGCCGACTCGGTGAGGTGGTAGAACATGGGGCGGATGCCAAAGCGATCCCGCACCAGAACCAACTGATCGCGTTCGAAGTCGTACAACGCGAAGGCAAACTCGCCGCGTAGCATGGGCATCATGTCGAGCCCGTGGCGCTCGTAGAGATGGAGGGCAATTTCGCTATCGCTCTTGGTGCTAAATTTCGCGCCCTCGGTCATCAACTCCGAGCGGATGCGCTTGTAGTCGTAGAACTCGCCGTTGACGACCAAGGCGTACTTGCCGTCGCGACTGCGGAGTGGCTGCGCGCCGGAGATCAGGTCAATGATCGTGAGCCGAGTGTGCCCGAACGCGACGCCGCGCTCGCGGTCGAGCCAATCGCCCACGCCGTCCGGCCC
>CAWUJC010000311.1:0-4328 GCA_963922355.1 uncultured bacterium
CGTCTTCCAGATGCTCGGCGAAGGCGTCGAGGGCAGCTTCGAGCTTGGCTTGGCGATCGGCTTCGTATTTGGCTTGAGCCAAGGCGCTCGATTTTTCTTTGAGGAAAAGCTCGAAGAACTGCTTCACCCGCGCGGTGTCGAGTTTTTGCTGTACCAGAAGCCGAAAGGTTTCCTGTTTGATCGCTGCCACGATGGCATGGTCCATCTTCTCCATGGCCTCGGGGAAGTTGGCCATAATGGCGTCGGCTTCGATGGCGGCTGACTCGAAACGTCGTTTCCAGCGTTCTTTGGAGGCCTGTTGGAGGAAGCGTTTCACGTCGACTTTCTTCCCGATATCGACCTGCTTATCTTCCCGCATGCGACGCAGTGCGGTTTTGACGGATACGCCATTGATCAGGAGATCAAGCAGGTAGTCTTGCAAGTCGGGATGGAGGTCGCGTAGTTCCGTGAGGTTCGAGATGGGGGTCATGGCTGGCTGGGCTTCGAGGGCATGGGGAGGGTTACAGGTCGCGGGCGAGTTCGTGGCCGCTGGGGGTGAGGCGCCATTCGGTGAGCGCGGTGAGTTCGTCGACGCGGAAGCCCACGTAGGCTTTTTCGCGCAGCGCGGAGAGCACGTCGGCGAGGTCGCGGGTGGTGAGGTCGGGTTCGGTCAGCGCGAGTTGGAGCAAAAGCGTGTCGGCATCGAGCCAGTACTCGCCACAGGGCTTGAGGGCGCGGAGCACTTTGGCGCGCAGCAGACGCTCGCGGCTCAGGCCCGGCGCGGGCGTGGAGGAAGTGGAGGAAGTGGAGGAAGGTGGCGTATCAGTCATCTTGGTGGGGTGGTGGTTTAGCGTTGGTGGGGAAAGCGGTGGTTGATGGCGCCGGTTTTGTTGAGGAGATCGACGACCTCGCCGGGCAGGCGCTGGAGCTTGGCGTTGACGTCGCGGGTCAGGGCATCGACGCGTTGGTGAGCGCCGTCGATCTGGAGCCGGAGGTCCTTGCTGCTTTGGAGCATCTCCACGCGCAGGTGGTTGATTTCGGTGCGGAGCTTTTCCAAGAGTTCTTCGAGTTCTTCTTCAATCGGGGGCACCCGTTGGAAGTGGGCGAAGATTTTGAGCACGACGAGGACGAGCGCCGCGGCAGCCGCCGCCTTGATCATCCAGAGGGCGACGTGGTGGACGTGCAGGCCGGCTAGACCGCCCACGCCTTCGAGTTCGATGGTCCCCAGCATGGTGCTTACACCTTCCAGCTTTGGTTTTCCTTGCCGTCGTCGAGGAAGTCACCGACGCGGTTGACGGTGTCTTTGAGCAGCGAGGCGATGAAGAAGACGATGATGCCGATTTCCGGCGACACCATCGGGAGGAGATGCAGGCTGGTGATGAAGCCAGCCAGCTTGCCAATGAGGGTGAGGATTTTGATGAATTCCATGCCCCTGTTTTCGCACGAGATCGCTGCCATGCGTTAGGCTTGGGTGCGCAAGGTGCGTTAGGTGCGCTAAAAAAATGCGGCACCCCTTTTTTTTCTAGGCTAGAACTAAAGAATGCCCGAAACGGAAGGAAGTGAGCTGCGTCGCATCGCCGTCTTGGTGGCGGAGGAGGCGCGGGAGATGTGGACCTACTTCCGGCCCTTTACCACGCCGGGCGGCGACGATACCTGGCGGGGCATGGAGCTGGTGCTGAATCCGCCGGAGGGCGATTTCGACGGCATCGTCGTCCACCAAAGTATGGCGATTCTGGATCGGGAATATCGCCTACAAGCGCCGCGGGGGCGGACCCTACTTAGCGTGGTGGAGCCGCCGGATTTGCTCTGGCTGCCGGAGGGCTACACCCGGCAATTCGGCTTGGTGCACACGCCGGACAAGCGGACGAAAGGGCGCGTACGTTGGGGGGCTGGGCAACACCGTTGGTTTTTGGAGGTGCCGTACCAGGAGGCGTTGACGTTTGCGCCGGAGAAAGACGGGGACCTTTCTGCGGTGGTCTCCGCCCGGCAGGCGACGGAAGGACATCGTGTGCGGCTGGAGCTGATGCGCTCACTGGCCGATCACTTTGGCGAGCGGCTCGATTGGTTTGGCCGCGGTGTGCGGGAACTCGGCGCTTACAAGCGAGCGGGCCTCGAGCGCTACCGCTACCATGTGGTGTTGGAAAACGGCACGTGGCCGCATTACTGGACGGAGAAACTCAGCGATGCCTTCGTCGCGAATTGCTTTCCTTTTTACGCCGGGGCACCCAACGCCGCCGAGTACTTTCCGGAAGAGGCCTTTTGCCCGATTGATCCCGCCCAGCCGGAGCAAGTGGCGGCAACGATTGAGCAGGCCATCCGCGACGATTGGTGGAGTCAGCGGCAGAGCGCCTTGGCCGAGGCGCGGCGTCGCGTGTTGGAAGACTACCACCCTTACGAGCAGTATCGCCGTCGATTGAGCGAACTACCCGCCGGGCCGCGGGAGGAAGTGATCATTCGCCCGCACGACCAGTTTCCGCACAGCTTGCGCCAGCGGGTGGAGCGCAAGCTGGGGTGGTGATTATTTGGGTATTTCAAATCGACAAGCAACTTTCATACGATTTGATTCGCACGGCGGGCTAGGGCAGGCTGAGCCTGGACCCAATTTTGCTCGCCCTACCGTCCTTCGATGGTAATTCCAAGGACTCGACCTCAATTTTGAATACTTGGGTGCAGCGTCACGCTGCCCAGTTGTTTTTTTCGAGGCATTCGCGCAGGCGGAAGAGGCCGTCGCGGTGCTTATCGTGGATCAGGCCTTCGGGGGTGGGGCCGACGTCGAGGAGCAGGTTGGCTCCGCGGCTGCGGCAGATACCGTACATGCTGGCCAGTTCCAGGGTTGAACGCGGTTCGTCGTCCTCTTCGTAGAACCACTCCATGCCCATCGTGTCGCAAATTTCGGCGGGCAGATAGAAGTACTCGCCGCAGTATTCGTGGCGAGTTTCCCAGCCGCGACTGGTGCGTTGCGACTTGACGATGCCGTTGACTTTCGGAAGGTCGCGCTCAATCGTCACCACATCCGTGGGCCAGGAGTGCTGATAGACGATCCCCTGCTTGTCCGGGATGCCGTTGTTCATGATGATGAGGCAGTTGGGCTGGAGGGAGGCGCAGTGCTCATAGAGTTCGCGGCGATAGCCCATCGGAAGGATGAGGGGGATGTCGATCCACAACTCTTCCAGGTCTGGATAGCGTTGGAGTAACTCCGTGAGCTGGGCCTTCTGGAAATCCAGGTACTCCTGGTTGAGCGCGACGTGCGAGAAGGTCCTCTCAAGGTTATGTTGCCAGTACTGCGAGACACTCTTCGCCCCAAAGGTGTGGTGGTTATCCCACGAGCAGTAGTAGAGCCCGGGGCGGATGCCGTGCTTGTGGCAGGCCGCGACGAAGTCGCCCACCAAGTCGCCGCCGACGGGACTGGCGCCGATGTGGTAGTCGGTATGCTCGGTCGGCCAAAGGCAGAAGCCAGCCACGTGCTTGGTGGTCAGCACAGCGTAGCGCATGCCGGCTTCCTTGATGGTGTTGACCCATTGCTCCACGTCGAGCTTGGTCGGGTTGAAGGCCGAAGCCGGGAGGGTGCCGTCGGAGAGTTCGTTCCCATCGTAGGTGCTGATGCCAAAATGGAGAAACATCCCATAACCGAGCGCCTCCCATTGCTGGAGGCGTTCAAGCGAGAGACGTTGTTGAAAGGAGGGAGTAGGAGGAAATGCCATGATCTGGCTGGGTATAAACCTCTTAGCTAGTACGTACAAGCGAGAAGTAGTTTTCGAGACCTTTTACCTACCATTCATCTCGAATCGACAAGCAACTTTCATACAATTTGAATCGAACGGCGGGCTAGGGCAGGCTGAGCCTGGACCCAGTTTTGCCCGCCCTATCCTCCCTCGATGGAAATTCTAAGGACTCGACCTCAACTTTGAATACTTGGGTGCAGCGTCACGCTGCCCAGTCGTTCTTTTCCAAGACCTCGCGCAGGCGGAGGAGGCCGTCGCGGAAGCGATCATGGATGAGACCCTCGGGCGTGGGGCCAACGTCGAGGAGGTAGTTGGCGCCGCGGCTGCGGCAGAGGTTGTACATGCCGGCCAATTCTTGGGTGGAGCGCGGCTCGTCGTCCGCTTCGTAAAACCACTCCATGCCCATCGTGTCGCAGACTTCGGCGGGCAGGTAGTAGTGCTTGCCGCAGTATTCGTGGATGGGGTCCCAGCCGCGGGTGGTGCGCAGGCTTTTTTGAAAGCCGTTGATTCGGGGCGGGTCGCGCTCGATGGTCACCACGTCGCTGGGCCACGTGTGATCGAAGACGATGCCCTGCTTGTCCGGGATGCCGTTGTTCATGATGATGAGGCAGTTGGGCTGAACTTCGG
>CAWUJC010000312.1:0-4318 GCA_963922355.1 uncultured bacterium
TGATCGCCTCCATGCCCTGGGTGGCGGCGATCCAAACCAACAGGGAAGAGCGCGTCAGGTTACCCAGAAATGCGGCGACAAGACCGATCCCGACCAAGATCACTCGCAAGCCAAACTTCACGCGCAATAATTCGCCCAAAAAGAGCGAGGCCATGACCACGGATTGCAGCGAACGCACCCCGCTACAGGCTTCGTCAATCCCAACCACGCCGTTGCTTAAGGCGATCACGTTGCCTTTGGCCTCGGCGGGAATCCCCAGCCAGACCATCAACTCAACCGACAACTGCGAGACCACGCGCATCAGCCCTTGGACCAGCGGTTGCTCCAAAAAACTTGGCCAGGGTACCGCGACCAAGATAAAGCAAAGTGGGAAAAGAAAGTGCCGCAGCCAAACACCCCCACCGACGCGATAAACGGCCAGTGCGGTCAGACCGATGACTTGGAACGCCATCAACCAACTCAGGAGGCGCCAATCCGGGTTCGCTTCCCGCAGCCAGAGCACCGGCAAAAAGAGAACGAGTAAAAGCCCACCCAGCCCCCAGATGACACCAGGCCAGGCCGCAGGTGTGGGATCGGGGCGACGCTCCCAGGATTGCCACAGCAGATAACCACTGAGCAAGGGAACCAGCCAACCGTAGGAATACATCGGATTGAGGTCCCATTCTGGCTGAAGCTGGTAGAGCAGAAGCCCCCAGAGAAAAAGCCCAGCTCCGGCCAAAAGCCAACGTGTAACGGGGGACGCCGGGCGGGTCGGCTGCGAGCGGCCAGCATCCGCAGGTACAGTCATTGAATGGAGCATAACACAGGGCCGGGCCTCGGCGCAAAGACCTGTCGCCAGTCCGTCTGGATGTGGCTACAGTCCTTCGTATGCCAGCTCGGAGCGACGTCCATCTCCAATCCACGAAACAGTGGCAGTGGGCCGGTCTGGACAGTCGCGTCCTGGGGACTGTCTTGGCCGTGGTGCTCCTTGTGGGCGTCGGCTACTTCCTGTTTCGCCCCGTCTACCATGCTTGGCGAGATTGGCGGGCCGAAAGCCTCGCCGCGCTCTCGCTTAAACAATTGGAACAACGTCAGCTCTATCGATCGCAAAAAACCGCGTTGGAAGCCTACCTCACCTCGCCCTCTTATCTCCCGGCCCTGCGTTTGCTCGCCCAACGTGCCTCCCGCACCTCGCCGGCCGAAGCGCTGCAACTGCATCAACGGATCATGCGTCTCCCCCGGGCGAATACCGAGGATGCCCGCGCGGCCATCCGGTTGGCCCTGCAGCAACGCCGCCAAGATATCGCCCTTCCCCTCTTGGATACCCTGCTGCTGGCGGAACCTGCCAACCCCAAGAACTTGGAACTCGCCACGAATCTCGCTCTGGCTCGAGGTGACCAGGAGGCCGCCGCCGCCTACGCCCGCCGAGCCACTTTGCTCCAACCCACCAATCCGGATGTTCAGTTTCTCCTCGCGCGCACCCTTTACGCTCAGCCGGAAACCCGAGAAGAAGCCCGCCAAATCTTGCTGGAGGTCAGCGTTGGCATCTCGGAGCTGTCGCTCCAAGCGCTGACGGGCTTGGCTAATGATCCGGAACTCTCCCCCGCCGACCGGCAACTTGTTTTACGGCGGCTCCGTCAACACCCGAAGAGCGAGTTCCGGCACGAGCTACTCACGCTCTTACTTAAAATGCAGGAACTCCCGCCCGAAGTGCGGCGGGACTACCTCACGCAGCGGCTCGATGGCCGACGCCCGACGGACCAAGAACTCACCATTCTCGCCCGGTGGTTGAATGCCTTGCGCCTACCAGACGAAACACTGCGCTGGTTGCCGGAAGAGAAAGCCCGAACAAAAGCCGAATGGTTTGTCCTCTACCTTGATGCACTCGCGCAACAGGGCCGACTACGGCAAATGATGTCGCTACTGGACGAAGAGAACCTGCCCTTGCGCGAAGCACAGATCGCGCTCTTCCGAGCCCGGGTGGCTAATGAGCTGGAAGACCCGCAAGTGGAACTCCTCTGGAGCGAAGTCCTGCGGGCGGCGCGGGCAGATCCAGAGAGCCAGTTTTGGCTTTCCCAGCAATTGGAGCGCATCGGCCAGCCTGATCTTGCCGTGATGCTCTACCAAGAAATGACTCGGCACCCGGCCACGGCGCGCCTCGGCTTCTTGAATTTGTTGCGTTACTACGAGCAACGCCGCTCGCCAGAAGGCATCGCCCTCACCCTAAAAAGAATGGCGAACGTCTTCCCCGATGACCCTTCCTTGCAGCAACAAGCGCTGTATTACCAACTCTTGCTGGAAGAGACTCCGCCGGACTACCTCGCCCAACTGGAGAAGCTCGTGCGGGCCAACCCCGAGAAGTGGGCAAATCGAGCCACCTTGGCCTTGGCCTATTTACTGCTAGATAGGCCCCTGGATGCGCTGCAACTTTTTCAATCTCAAACGTTTAACTTGGAATCTTTCCGTCCAGGATGGAAAGCGGTCTACGCCGCCTGCCTCCTGGCGAATGGTTTCACCAATGAGTTCCGTAATGTTCTTCAACAAATTGACTTACAAAAACTTTCAGATCCAGAGGTTGCCCTTTTACAACCCGGTATGTTATAGAGCAAAGCAGGTAAATATTGCCTGCTTGGGCAATTTCTGCTTATTCTCACCGGTCCTCGACTAAATCCCCTGCTCAATCTCAACCCCAAGATCACATCCTCAGAATCTATTCCATGGTGAAAGTTAAACTTTTTGCCTTCCCTACCGTTAATAGTAAGTGACCCGCGATCTACTTCGGTAGATGGCACTTGATTGCTATGCAAAACCCCATCACTGCGCCTCAACTCCATCTGCGGACAAAGCAGGGCTTCCACGCCCTGTTGGCGGTGATGTGTGTCCTGCTTTTCTTGTCGTTCGGCAGCGAGAGCCAAGCCCAGGAAGGTTTGCAATATTCTTCGGCGGGAGAAGCCGCCGCCGCCGCGCGCCGGGTCGATTTTGTCGACGAACCCTACAACATGAAGATTGGCCCGATTGATATCCGCCTCGGGGCCGGCTTGGACCTGGAGTACAACGACAACATCAATCTGGCTGAAAATAACCCGCTGGAAGACTACATCATCCGCCCGATTCTCGATATCGGTGCCAGTTGGCAAGTCACCCGGCTGAATCGCCTGACTTTCAACGTTGGCCTGGGCTACGACTACTACGTCAATTACGGCGACCGCGCGGATACGGACTTTATCACGGTGGCCCCTCGTTCGGAGCTGGCCTTCGACTTCTATGTGGGTGATGCCCGAATCACCATCTACGACCGCTTCTCCTTGCAGCAAGACCCCACCGAGGAAATCCAGATCACCGACGTGATCGCCTTCCGCCGCTTCTCCAACACCGCAGGCATCGATGTGCTCTGGGACTTGAACGACCTGGACCTACTCTTCGGCTACGGCTACCAGACGTACTTCGCGGTCGACCAGGATGAATTCAACTTCATCGACCGGAACTCCCACCTTTTCCACGCCAGCGCGTCGTTTGACTTTGATCCCACCTTCCAAGCTGGCGTTGGGGCCTACGGTCGCATCGATGAATACGACAGCACCTTCCTCAACGATAACTTCACCATTTCGGTCGGACCGTTCTTTACCTGGCGGGTCAGTCCCTACATCACGCTGGAAGGTAACTTTGGCTACAGCTACGGCGACTACGACACCGGCAACGACACCGCCGCTGGCATCCTCTCTGGACAATCCGTGGGCGACACTTCGCAGCTCCATTCTCCTTACGGCAACCTGGCCCTCTCCCACCGGGTTAACGCCTACGTCTCACACAGCTTGGTGGCGGGCTACGATAACCCGGTCGGCCTGACCTCGAACTACTACCACCTCTGGTACGCTCAGCACAACACCCAGTGGAACATCGTCAAGGATCTGGACATCGGCACCCGTCTCTTCGTGGAGCATGCGCAGGATTCCGGCGGCATCCTGGCCGAACGCGTCTGGCTCTACGGTGGTGGCGTCACTCTTGGCTATCAGATTACGCCTAAATTCCGCGCCAATCTGTCTTGGCTCCACACGGAAAGAGATTCCGACGTCTTCCTGCGCGATTACTCGCAAAACCGCGTCATTCTCTCGCTCTACTATCAATTTTAGTGGTATCTTGGGAAAGAAGTCTGGAACTCATTCCAGCTAAAACGTCTTAACCAGGAACTGTCGTTCACGAGATTCATGCGCAAGTTCTCTCCCATATCGCGTCAAGCCACAGTTGTCGTTGCCATCCTGGGCTACCTCAGCCTGCAGCCTCTGGTCGTCCCTGTCTACGGGCAAACGGCTGCTCCCGTCGCCGTCCCGGCAGAGGCGGC
>CAWUJC010000313.1:0-4317 GCA_963922355.1 uncultured bacterium
CCGATGCGGTGAGCGCGTTGGCTTATTCGGCGGCGGGAGATCGGCTGGCGTCGGGTTCGAAGGACCGGACCATCCGGATCACCGGGCCGATGGGCGAGTACCTGGGCGATCCGATTCGCGGACACGAAGGCGCGATTTTGGCCTTGGCCTGGGCCCAGGACGGCGAGGTTCTCTACAGCGCCGGCGCGGACGGCACCGTTCGGCGTTGGGATGTGCGGCAATTCCAGGTGCGTGAGCCCGAGTTGGCCGAGTTTGCGCTAGCGCTGGGGCTGCAACAAAACGTGACGAGCCCAGACGGTCGCTGGCAAGCCGTGACCGATGGCAGTCCGGTGGTGCGCATCTTGAACCGGCGCACGCCGCAAGCCCCGCCTCGCGAGCTTTATGGTCACTGGCTCCCCGTGCAGGCCTTGGCCTTTTCGCCCGACAGCCAGCGTTTGGTCACCGGCGGGGCGGATCACGCCGTCATGCTTTGGAACGTGGAGGGCGACTTGATCTCACCGCCCATTCTCATTCACTTGGCTCCAGTCACCAAAGTGGAGTTTACCCCTGAGGGCAAAACTGTGGTCACGCAAAGTGAAGACGGCACTAGCCGAGAAATCGCTGCGACAGCGGAAGGCTGGCTGGAGCAGCTCAAGGAGAGATAAAAAAGAGGACAGCCCCTCAGGACTGTCCTCTCAAATATTGGTGCAGCGCGACGCTGCGAAAGGCTTAGGCCAGAGCGGCTTTGACCTTGTCGAAGTCGGGCAGTTCGAGCGGGGACGGCGTCTGCTCGCTGTGGACGATTTTGCCGTCCTTATCGATGACGAAGACCGCGCGGTGGGAGAAGTCACCAATGTCGAGCAAGCCGGCAAAGAGCACGTCGTAAGCCTTGGTCACGTCCTTGTTCTGATCGCTCAGGAGCGTGACTTTAATGCCTTCCTTTTCGGCCCAGGCTTGCTGCGCGAAGGGGGAGTCGACGCTGATACCGTAGACCTCGGCGTCCAGATCGGCGTAAGCGCCGAGCCCGCTGGAGACGTCGCAGAATTCTTGGGTGCAGACGCCGGTGAAGGCCGCCGGGAAGAAGAGCAGCACGGTCTTCTTCTGGCCAAAGTTATCGCTGAGTTTGACCGGCTTGACGGGCGGATCGCCGTCCTGGGTGGTCATGAGGGTGAAATCGGGGGCAGGGGTGCCAGCGGCAAGGGCCATGGTGGGTATCTCCAGTTAGGGTTTTCGTGTTGGTTAGGAACTTGAAGTAAGCACCTTGGTGGCGAAGCGCAAGTTTCCTTCTGCGATTATGCCTTGATCTTTTCGCCCGGCTGCGAGAGGGTGGCTTTAGCGCTCGGGGCGCTGACCATCCGCGTAGAGGGCCGAAGCCCACCCGCCATACATCAAACTGGATCGCACGATCCTTCTTTCAGCCCACGGGTGCGGATGCGGGCTTCACACCGAAAGGAGAATCGTGATGTCATCCCAGACGTTACCCCCGCGCCCCTCGTTGGCGCACCTGAAAGCTCAGGCCAAGGAACTCTTCCAGGCCCTGAACCAACAAGAACCCGATGCCTTGGCTCGTTGCCAGGAGCACCAGATCAAGCCCGAGCAGGGCGAAGTCTATCAACTTCACCATGCCCAACTCACCGTGGCCCGTGAGTACGGCTTTCCCAGTTGGCGGGCTCTGAAAGAGCACGTTGACCAACTCGCCCAGAAAAGTCTGGAAGAGCAAATCATCCAAGCCGCAGAAAAGGGCGAAGCCAAAGAGCTGGATCGCCTGCTCCAAGCTCACCCGGAACTCATCAACACCATCGGGGGGAATTGGAGCGTACCGCTCGGCCATCTAGCAGGCGAGCACGGCCATCTCGGCTGCCTCCAAGTCTTGGAGAAGCACGGCTACGACTTCCGCCAGCGCTGCCAGGGCGATAACGCCTACGCCTTGCACTTTGCCGCTGAGCAGGGGCATCTCGACTGTGTGAAGTGGCTGCTGGAACGCATCGGCGATGTCGAAGGCGAGGGCGATCTGCACGAGCGGGGCGTCCTCGGCTGGGCGACTTGTACCAGTAGCCCACAGGAGGAAGTGGCCGCCTACCTCATGGAACAGGGTGCGAAGCTGGATATCTTCAGCGCGATTGCCCTGAACCGAGGAGAGGAGGTCCGGCGCTTTGTCGAAGCCGACGCGGCGCAGCTCACTCGGCCCATGAGTCGGTTTGAGCATCACCGCACGCCACTCCACCATGCGGTGAAGATGGGCCGTCCGGAGATGGTGCGTCTACTCTTGGATTTGGGGGCCAATCCCAACGCCAAGGATGATGTCGGTGCCTTGCCGCTGACCGAATTCAACGCCAAGTCGGAGCTGGTGATCCAGGAGATGTTACTGGCGGCCGGTTCGGAGATGGGTTTCCTCGAAGCCTTGATGGCGGGAAAGTTCGACGTCGCGGAGAAACTTCTGGCCGCTGAACCGGAAGGGGCGTTACAGGAGGGTGGACGCTACGCCAGCGCCATCCTCCATCTGGCCACGAAGTCGCAGACCGAGGGAGTCCGCTGGCTCTTGGAGCACGGAGCTGATCCGAACATCAAGGCGATGTATTGGGATTGCAACGCCACAGCGCTGCATTTTGCCGTCGAGCAAAACCGGCTCGAGCTGGTGCAACTTCTGATCGAGAGCGGAGCTGACCCATACATCGAGGACGACAAGCATCACGGCGATGCCTTCGGCTGGGCCGATTTCTTTAGCCGTAAAGAGATCCGCGCCTACCTCGGCCCACGCCAAGAGAAGAAGTAACTCAAGGCTACGCCTCACAAAAGAGGCGTGGAGGGAAGTCCTCCACGCCTTCTCTGAAATAGATATGCGAGCGTTCTCGCTTTAGGCGCTCTTCTTGCGGCGGCGCAACATGGCAAGGCCCGCGGCACCAAGGGCCAGGAGGCCGGCGGTCGTCGGCTCGGGGATGCCGTCGATCGCGGCTTTACCGGCCGAGATGCTTAAGGCACTGCCATCGTCGTTTTCCGCAATGGCAATGAGGTAGCCTCCACCGTTGGCGGTGCCATCAATGAAAAACTGAGCGACCGCTTCAAAGACATCATCGTTGCCATCAAAGCTAATGTTGGCGTAGTTCTCTGCACCGGCGATGGCGCCTTCGATGAGCAGTCCATTGTTGGCATAGATCCCAAAAGCAAAGCCTCTTAGTGGTCCCGGACCCAGATCATTGCCACGCGTAAAGTAGCCGACTCCAGTGGCAGTCGCGAAAAACGAGTCCGTGCTAAAGGTGTCGTCGATGAGCGCATAGTCATCAGTACCCCTCGCGTAGAAACCAAAATCGATTCCCGCCGGCGTGGCGGGGGTGGTGGAAGGGCTTCGGGCTCCCGGACCGTAGTGGGTGACGATGGTGGCGGCATCCGCTTGACCAGCCGTGACGGCAGCCGCACCGGCGGCTAAGTAGGGGGTCAGTTGTTTTTTTCTCATGTGTTCTTTCCTGGTTAAGCGGGCGAGAGAGTTAATGTATAACAAATTGTTATACTAAGAATCTACCAAAGAGCAAATCCCATGCTAAGCCCTTCCATCTCGACACAAAAAAGGCGCGGAGGAGTTCTCCACGCCTTTTCGTCAAAACTGTGTGACTCGTCTGCTTAGGCGCTCTTCTTGCGACGCAGCATGGCGAGGCCGGCGGCACCGAGGGCCAGGAGACCAGCGGTGGTTGGCTCGGGGATGGCGTCGATCGCGGCTTTACCGGCCGAGATGCTCAGGGCGGTGTCATCGTCATTAATGGCTAAGGCAACCAAGTAACCGCCGCCTGCACCGTCGAAGAAGAACTGGCCGACCGCCTCGTAGATGTCGTCATCGCCATCGAAACTAATGTTCGCGTAGTTCTGGTTGCCCGCTGCCGCACCAAAATCAAACGAGCCCGATGTTACGTAAAGACCAATCCCATTACCTTGTGTGGGGGTAAGATCAGTGCCCGCAGTAAAATAACCACCCCCACCATTTTGATAACCAAAACTTGATGCTGCACCACCGGAGGAGTCAAGAGCGTAGAAATTGGGAAAATAAAGACCAAAATCAATCCCAACTGGCGTGGCGGGATCGGTGCTAGGGCTCTGGGCACCCGGTCCGTAGAAGGTGACAACCGTGGCCGCGTTGGCTTGGCCAGCAGCGGCGGCAGTCGCACCGGCGACTAGGTAAGGGGTAAGGTGCTTTTTCACGGGGGGCTATTCCTAGTTTAAGTGAGCTAAAGAATGAACGTGCGGAAAGAGTTCTGCACTCCACCTGCCGAATAGCAAGACGATAAGCACAAAGGGACACAAAAAAGGCGTGGAGGGAGTCCTCCACGCCTTTTCGTTGAAGCTTAAGTT
>CAWUJC010000314.1:0-4306 GCA_963922355.1 uncultured bacterium
AGCGGGGGCAGCAGGGGCAGTGTCAGACATAATCGGGTGGGATAAATTAGCGAAGGGGCAGCATAGGAAATCCGCAGCCAGAGGCAACCCCTTTGTGTCATTGAACAAATTGGCGCTAAGGAAAGACGGCTGAACGACAAGGTGCGTGGAGGCTAGCCTCGACAAGTTAAAGCGGTGGGGGATAACGTGGAACGCGATGAGTGTGGAGTTTTATTATGTGGGCAAAGACGGCAAGCCCCATGGTCCCATCCCTCTGGAAGATCTACGCCAGCTGCATCGGTCCGGTGCTGTCTTGGATGCGACGTTGGTTTGCCCGGTGGGAAGCGAGGCTTGGAATGAGTATGCTCAGGATCCCATCGTTGCCGGACAACAGGCTGCCCCAGCTCCGGTGCCTCCCGCTGCTCCGTCGGTTCCCGGGACCGCCAGGGCAAAGCCTGCCTCAAGCAGTAAAATTTTGCTGGGGGTGGGGATCGGTTGCCTCGCCTTCCTCCTTCTGGCGGGGGGCGGCTGCGCCGCGCTCTTTATGGGAATTTCCAGCATGCTCAATGACGAACCGCGGAAGCAGGAGGTCGCCGACGCCGCAGCGGCGCTCCTGGTGCAGAACCATCCCGATGTGGCTGCCCAGATCGGCCTGCCGCTCAAGCCCGGATACATGTGGACCGGCAATATTAATTGGTCGGCCACCACGACCTACGACGGCGTCATGCCGTTGGACGGGACGAAAGCATCAAGCTCTCTGACCTTCGAGGCGAAGAAGCCTTCCGGCGGGAGCTGGGTCTTCCGCCACGCAATCCTGACCTTTGAGGGGAAGTCGATCAACTTGCTCCAGCCAGCTCAGGCACCTTCGACCGCACCTCCTGCTGCCGTCGAAGGGGACGAAGGAGAGGCGGCACCATCCGAGCCTGAGACTTCGGCTCGTCCATAGACTCGACAAGTCCGCTGCACTGCGCGATGTTGACCGGTCCATGAGTACGCCAACTATCCGCGAACTGGCCAACGACTACGTTCTCGACCCCGTGCCCTACGAACCGGGCAAGCCGGTTGACGACGTGGCGCGTGAACTGGGCCTCGATCCCGCCCAGGTGATCAAGCTGGCCTCGAACGAAAACCCGCTGGGCCCGTCACCCAAAGCCATTGCCGCGATGGAAGAGGCGGTCGCTGGTTGCCACTTTTATCCGGACGGCGGCGGCTTTCATCTGCGCAACGCCTTGGCCGAACGCTTTGGCCTGCAACGCGAGAACGTGGCGCTGGGCAATGGCTCCAACGAATTGCTCGAGTTGGTCTTTAAGGGCTTTACCCGGCCGGGCGACCACAGCATCGTGACCAATGACAACGCCTTTGCCGTTTATGAATTGATGGCTCAGCTCTTTGGTCTCGAGTGCCTTAAGGCGGAAGATAAACCGGGCTTTGAGCCGGACATTGATGCCATGCTCGCGGCGATCCAGCCGAACACGCGTTTGGTCTTTCTCGCCAGCCCAAACAATCCGACCGGGACCCGGACCTCCAACGAGGAAATCGACCGCCTCGTCCGCAGTGTGCCGGAGCACGTCATCGTTGTGCTGGATGAAGCGTATTATGAGTTTCTCGATCAGGCGCCGGACACGTTGGCTTACGTCAAGGAAGGCCGCAAGGTTTTGGTCATTCGGACGTTCTCCAAGATTCAGGGGCTGGCCGGCTTGCGAATTGGTTACGGCTTGGCCTCGGCGGAACTGGCCGATGTGCTGCAGCGCTCCCGCCAGCCGTTTAACGTGAATTTGATTGCTCAGACCGGGGCGCTGGCCGCCTTGGCCGATGAGGAGCACATGAGCAAAACCAAGGAGGTTACCTTGGCTGGACGCGAGAAGCTCCGTCTTGCCATCGAGGAACTCGGCCTGGAGCAAATCCCCAGTGCGGCCAACTTCATTCTCATCAATGTTGGTGACGGCGATGCCGTTTTCAAGGAGCTCCTCCAACGGGGCATTATTGTGCGCTCGATGAAGAGCTACCGCCAACCGGCGTTCATTCGTGTGAGCATTGGCACGCCAGAGCAGATGGACCGCTTCATCGAAGAACTGCCCAAGGCGATGGAAGCCACCGGGGTTGCGGAGACGGCGACGTCATGAAGCTGAAGCAGATCATTCCGGCCGTCATTGCTGCGCTAATCATTATGCCGATGGTCGGCGTCGGCTGGATTTGGTACTCCGCCAGTACGGAGAAGGCCGAGCGCATCCGCGCTTTCGAAGAACGGATGGAAATGGAAGACAAACGGCGCGCCGAACTGGCCGAAGAAGCCAAGCGTCGCTCCGAAGCCGCCGCCAAGCAGCTCCCGAGCCCCGGACTCAAGGAGTAGGTTTCGCATCGAGGAGCCGCTCTCCAGCGCTGAGCGGCCTCTTATCTGCTACCCAGAGTTGCCAAATGCGTCGGGCACGATAGGCTGCCAGGATGGAGGATACCCCGAGTGCCTTTACCCCGTTTGAGAAGCTGGCCATATTAGGTCCAGGCTTGCTGGGGGGCTCCATTGCCTTGGCCGCGCAAGAAAAAGGGTTGGCCCACGCGATCTCTTTATACGGGCGGAGCGAGCGGAGCCTGGAAGTGGCGCGCACTTGTGAGTTTGCCGCCAACTGGGAGATGACGACCGAAGCCGCCGAAGCGGTGTGGGATGCCGATTTGGTCATTCTCTGCGTGCCGGTGGGGGCGATGAAAGCGTTGGCCGAGGCCGCGCTGCCGGCTTTGTCTGAGAATGCGATCGTCACCGACGTCGGAAGCGTGAAGCAGTTCGTCGTCGATGAAGTGGCGCCCGTGCTGAATGGGTTGGCCCGTTTTGTGCCCAGCCATCCGATGGCAGGCAGCGAGAAGACCGGCTTTGCCGCTGCGCGGGCTGACTTGTTTGAGGGGGCGATGACGGTCCTCACGCCGCTCCCGGAAACCGAAGCGGAAGACGTGCAGCGGACCCGGGCTTTTTGGACGGCTTTGGGCTGCCGGACCCTGGAGTTGGCCCCTGACGCTCACGACCGCTTAGTCGCGCAAATCAGCCATTTGCCGCATGCCGCCGCTTCCGCCTTGGTGGGGGCGGCGGAAGAGGAGGCCTTTGCCCTGATCGGCTCTGGCTTCTTGGATACCACCCGGATCGCGGCCGGTGATCCCGGGATGTGGACCGAAATTTTCGAAACCAACCGCCCGGCCGTCTTGGCGGCGCTGGAGAAGTTTGAAGGCCAATTAGCCGAATTACGTACGCTGCTGCAAAAGGGGGACCAAAAGGGCTTGCAAGAGTGGCTAGCGGTGGCGAAAGATGTTCGTTCGCGCTGGCCGGGACGCCGCTCCTCCTAAGCCACCGCTTCCCTCCCATCATGGCCACTTCGTCTTCTGCTTCGCAACCGTCCGCCTCGTCTCGCCCGCTTCAGGCCGGGGAGACGCTGGAAGTCCGCCCCGTCAGCCGCATCTTGGCGGAAATGACCCTGCCGGGCGACAAGAGCATTTCCCACCGCGCGGTCTTGTTTGGCTCTTTGGCCGAGGGCGAAACCAAAGTGACGAATTTCCTCCCGGGCGAAGACGCTTTGGCCTCGCTCCATGCCATGCAGGCCATGGGGGTATCGATTAACCAGGTGGACGCCACCACCTTGATCATCAATGGAACGGGCGGGGACTTGCAGCCGACGGCGGAACCGATTGATTGCGGAAACTCCGGCACCTTGATGCGCTTGCTGGCCGGCTTACTGGCTGGGCAGAAGTTTTCCGCTCGTCTGGTGGGGGACGCTAGTTTGCAGAGCCGCCCCATGGGGCGGATTGCCAAGCCACTGGCCGAGATGGGAGCTCAGCTCGAGTGCGAAGGCGAGGGCGGACGCCCGCCCTTGCGGATCCAGGGCGGTGACCTGAAGGGCATCCGCTATGAGATGCCGGTGGCCAGTGCCCAGCTGAAGAGTGCGTTGATTCTGGCTGGCCTCCGCGCCAAGGGAGACACGACCGTTGTTCAACCCGCCGCCTGCCGCGACCACACCGAGCGCTTGCTCAAGCATTTCCACAGTCCGCTCCAGGTGGACGGCAACACCATCACTGTGCGGGGTGGCCAGAAGCTCCAGGGCGAGGACTTGTACGTGCCGGGTGACTTCTCCTCCGCTGCTTTCTGGATTGTGGCGGTCGGCGCTTGCCCGGGCAGCGAGATCAAGATCAACAAGGTGGGCTTGAACCCCACGCGCACGGCGTTGCTCAGCGTCCTGATGCGGATGGGCGGGCACGTCCGCGAGTTGATTGGCCCCAACACGGCGGAACCCTACGGCACGCTGATCGTGAAAGGCCGCAAGCTGAAGCGCACTCGCATTGCCGGGGCGGA
>CAWUJC010000315.1:0-4303 GCA_963922355.1 uncultured bacterium
GAGTTGACTCCCCTCCGTGGGTAAGCCGCGGTCGGCTAAGTTGAACGCGACCGCTTCCGTCTGCCCGGCCCCGGTTTTAAGAAAGAGCTTGAAGTGGTTGTTGCCGAAGCTGCGCGGTGGGCGAGAGAAGCGGACGTCGTCCAGGAGGAAGACCGGCTCCGGATTCTCGCGCCCAAAGGGGGCCAGGAGTTCCAGCTCGCGGAAAAGGCTTTCGCTGATGTCACCGGCCGAAAGCGAGCCAGCCAGCTCCAGCCGGGGCTGCAGCTGCTTGGCGGCCAGCTCACCACGGGCGTGTTCTTCCAGCCGACGCCGAAACTCCGGAATTTGCTCCTCCGCGATCGTAAGTCCGGCGGCCATCTCGTGTCCGCCAAAGGTATCGAAGAGATCACTACAAGCGCGAAGGCCGTCAATCAACGAGTAGCCTTCGATGCTGCGGCCACTCCCCTTCCCCATGCCGGTTTCTTCGTCGATGCCAATCACCAGCGTGGGTCGGTAGTATTGCCGCTGCAGGCGAGAAGCGACGATGCCAATCACCCCCACATGCCACCCCCGCCGGGCCACCACGAGGGTGTGATCGCTCTCCGAGACAAATTGCTCATCCGCCATCTGAGCCGCTTCGTCATAGGTGGCGCGTTCGTGGCGCTGGCGCTCGCGGTTGGTAAAGTCGAGTTCACGGGCCAGTTCATTCGCGCGTCGCCCGTCTCCGGTGGTCAGGAGTTCCAGCGAGCGATTGGCGTCGCCCAAGCGCCCGCTGGCGTTGAGACGTGGTCCGAGGCGAAAGCCAATATCGGCCGGAGTGGGGACGCCGCGTACGCCCGCCACCTGCATGAGCGCAGCCAAACCGGCATTCTCGGTCTGCATCAGTTGGCGTAGGCCGCGGCGGACGTAGATGCGGTTATCCTCCACCAGCGGGACGATATCGGCTACCGTCCCGACCGCGACCAAGTCCATGTAATCGCGCAGGTCCACGATGTCCTTGTACTTGGGCCGGTGCTTGAGCAACCCGTGCAGGAGCTTGAAGACGAGGCCAACGCTGGCGAGGTAGAGCATATGGCCGTCACGATGCGGGTTAACCAGCGCGTGGGCCTGAGGTAGCTCGGGCGGCAACTCGTGGTGATCTACCACCATGACCTCAACCCCACGTTCGCGAAGCCAAGCGATTTGCTCGACCGCCGTGGTGCCGCAATCCACGGCTATCAGCAGTTCTGGCTTGTGCTCTTCCAGGCAGCGCTCCAGGCCATCCTGGCTGAGACCGTAGCCCTCTTCCATCCGGTGCGGGAGGAAGGTCGCCACGTTGCCGCCGAGCGCTTTGGCCACCCGCCACAGGAGCGCGCTGGAGGTGATGCCATCCACGTCATAATCGCCATAGACCACGATCTTCTTTCCGGCGTCAATGGCCTCCGCCAAACGGGCGGCGGCGGGTTCTAAATCGGTGAGCGAGAAGGGGTCCGCCAGCAAGCTCAGCTTGGGCTCAATGAAGAGTTGCGCGTCATTTGCGCTCTGTAACCCCCTCTGCCACAACAAGTCGCCAATGACCGGCTCCAGATGAAGAGCCGAAGCAAGGTCCCGAGCGCCGGTCTCGACCGGTGGGAGCATCCACCTTTGACCCAAAGCACTACGGGGAAACGACGACATTGGTAGAGCATCGCTCATCTTGCCCTTCCGGGCAAGATCAGAGGCGGCTCAACCCGGTCTTAGGTGGCCGGGCTGGGGGTCGGCTCGTCGGCCGGGACGGCCTTGTTTTTCTGGCCGTCCTTGTAGTTATTGAGCCAGTAAGCGATGGCCGGCGAGATGAAGTTGGAGGAGTAGGTTCCGCCAATCACACCGATGAAGACCGCCAGGCTGAAGTCATAGATCACCGGGCCGCCGAAGACCATCAACGCCAGACAGGCCACCAGTGTCGTGCCACTGGTCAAGAGCGTGCGGGCCAAGCTACGGTTGAGGCCGCGGTTGATCAGCTCGGCCAGCGTCCCCTTCTCCTTCTGGCGGAAGGCTTCGCGAATGCGGTCGAAGATGACGATCTTATCGTTGATCGAGTAACCGGCAATGGCCAGTAAGGCCGCCACTTCCAAGAGGGTCAGTTCTTTGCCCAGCAGCGCCATTACGGCCAAGACCAAGAGGACGTCGTGCACCTGGCCAATCGTGGCCGAGAGCGCATAGGACCACTCAAAGCGCAGGGTGGCGTAAATCAAGATGCCAAGAAGCCCCAGGCTGAGAGCAATCAGCGCTCGGCTGCGTAACTCTTCGCTCACCTGAGCGCCGATACTTTCAATGCTCGATTGCTTGAGGTTGGCGTTGGGGAAGTCCTGTTGCAGCACCGCCACGGCTTCTTCACCCTGGCCCACCCGAGTCTGGAAAGTGAGGCTGTTGGAATTCGTAGCGTACTGGATGAGCGAAGCCTCGATGCCACCCTTGTCCAGGGCATCGCGAAGTTCGCCCACCGGGACGCTCTCCTGGTAAGTCATCAAGACGGAGTCACCGCCGATGAAGTCAACGCCGTACATCTTGTCGCCACGCGACTGGAAGATAAAGGCCCCTGCCAGGATGATGCCGATCGAAACGACCGTCGCAATCCAGCGATAGTTGAGGAAGTTGATCTTGGTCTCGCTGAGGAATTGCATCATCGCCAGCTTCTTGAGGAACTTCCAGTAGATGAGCCACTCGAAGCAGACGCGGGTGACAACCAGCGCGGTAAAGAGGTTGGCCAGGATACCCAGCGTAAGCGTGACGGCGAAACCGCGCAGCGGGCCCGTGCCGAAGGCAAAGAGCACCAAAGCCGCGATCAACGTCGTGATGTTGGAGTCGACAATCGCGCTGAACGCTTTGCCGAAGCCAAGATCGACTGCCTGTCTCAGTTGGCCACTCGATCTCATTTCGTCGCGAATGCGCTCGTAGATCAGCACGTTGGCATCCACCGCCATACCAATGGTCAGGATGATACCGGCAATACCCGGTAACGTCAGGGTGAAGCGGAATTCCGCCAGCATGCCGAGCAAAAGCAGCATGTTGACGGTCAGGGCCAAGACGGAAACCAAGCCAGCGCCACGGTAGTAGATGACCATGAAGATCACCACCCCCGCGATGGAGATCAGCCCCGCCTGCCAGCCGCTGCGGATGGAGTCAGCCCCCAAGGAGGGATCGACGTCGCGGCTGGAGAGCAGCTCCACCGGTTGCTCCAACGGATTCTCCAGAATGCTGGCGAGCCGCTCGGCTTCGTAAGGCGTCATGTTCCCGCCGGAAATTTGGAAGCTGCCGCCAAAGGTTCCCCGGATGACGGGCGCCGTCGTCACCTCATCATCGAGCACCACGGCCATGGGCTGCCCGATGTTGGCGCCAGTCAGCTCGAACATGGTGGCAGCCGCATCTTCCTTCAACGTGATGTTAACCAAAGGAAGCCCCTGCTGATCAGCACCGCGGCTGGCCGCATCGACCGACTTACCGGAGAGGTCCGCGACGCGCTTGACGACGATGTCGCCCCGCTCAATCACGTTGCCCCGGCGATCCGTGTCCGGCTGCATGGGCAAGATTTCCCAGTCAAAGGCGTACTCGGTGGGGAGCACGCCATCATTGGCTTCGGCCTGGGCGATGATCTGCGCACTTTGGGGGTGAACGAGCTTGAACTCCAGCTTGGCGACGCGAGAGAGCGCCTCGCGGTCCGCCTTCTTTTGCTCGGCGTCGGTTCCAGGGATTTGGACAGAAATTTGGTCGGTGCCGACGGGCTGGATGATCACATTACGGCCCCCGGCGTCATCAAGTCGTTTGCGGAAGACCTCAATGGCCTGTTCGAGCACGGCCTTGGTCGGCGCGTTCTGGACGCGGATGCGGTACTCGGTGCCGCCTTCCAGGTCGATACCGAGTTTGATTTTTTCCCACGGCGGGCTGATCGCGATAATGGCCGTGATCATCGCCGCGGCGATCGTCCAGATGCCAGCCAGACGGCGGGTCGCCGGATGCGTGGCCGAGAGATACCAGATGAAGACGCCCAGGAAGAGCAACGAACTGGCCAAGGAGAGGAAATGAAGGGAAGAACTCATGGGGAGGATTAACGTATCGAACTAGCTTTCTCAGAAATGGACCTTAGCGGCGGCTTTTTTTGCGGCGGCGCGAACGGTTGTAGGGATTTCCGCCGTTGTTGCCCGGCGCTTCATCTTCCGTCACTTCGACGTCGACCTCTTCGGCCTCGTCGCTGGTTGCTTCACGGTCTTTGCTGGCCGAGCTATCTTTAGCTTTCTCGTCCTTGGCGTCCTTCGAATCCTTGGACTCCACGCTGGCCAACTTCTCTTTCAAGATTTCCAGCTTGGTA
>CAWUJC010000316.1:0-4278 GCA_963922355.1 uncultured bacterium
GCTACGTTGACGTAATGGCCCAAAACGGTGGCGAGATCACCAACCTGAAAAGCGGGCAGTATTTCCTGTGGTTTGAATACACGGATTTGTTCATCAACGGCCAGCCGCATCGCGTCTGGGCCAACAGCCAAGCGGTGATGAAGTACCTCCGCGCGTCCGGCCAACTGGGCATCCGCGTCGATGCGCTCGGGCAGCAGAAATTCGAGCCGCTCGTCCGTTACGAACCAGGGCAGACGATCATTCGTGCTTTGGTGGAGACGGGGGACCAAGTCTTGGTTAACAAGATGGCGTATCATTTTTTCCGCCCGGCGGTGGGCGATGTCTTTGTCTTTACCACGGCCAGCATCCCCATGTTGCAAGAATCGCGGCAGGCGCAAGGCTTCGAGGGCTCGCAGTATTACATCAAGCGGTGCACGGGCCTGCCCGGGCAGACCCTGGCGATCGAGCCACCCAAACTCATCATCGATGGAAAGCCGGTAGAAGAGCCCTCCATCTTCCAGGCCATCTACTCGATGCAGAACGGCTACAACGGCTACGTTATTCCTGAGATTACGCCCGGGACGCGCGAAGCGTTGCAGTACTTGGCTCCTGCTGGAAAGACCTACACCCTCCCGGCTAATCACTATTGGGCGATGGGGGACAACAGTCGGGCTAGCCTGGATAGCCGCTTCTGGGGAGGGGTGCCGCGCAAGGACCTTTCCGGTACGGCCTGGATGGTGTATTGGCCGTTCACCTCCCACTGGGGTTGGATCAAGTAAGTTAGCTTCTAGTCTTAGTCAAAAACGCGGCGGCCGATCATGCGACCGGAGTCGTTTAACTCGTAGCTCATCGGTGGCTGGGGCTTGTCCGTGTCTTTTTCAATCCAGGCCTCGCGTTGCCACCACTGGCCGTCATGTTGCCACTCCGCCAACGACGCAAAGTGGTAGTGATATTTCCGGATGCGAATGAAACGCGGAGGTTCGTCGGGAAAGGGGTTCCCGGCAAAGAAGGCATCCATCACGGGATTCCCATGGAGGAGTTCGCGGATGAGTGGTCGCGTCCAGGGAGGCGGCTGGGGGCGTTCCTCGGTCGGTAGCCAGGGTGAGGCGTCCAGCCGTGGTTCGTATAAGCCAAGTACGGGTGGGCGTCGGTCCAAAGGGCCAATTCGGTAGCGGAAGACATAGGGCTTCCAGGTCTGACCATCACGGCTGCCTTCTAGGACAAAGTCGTTACGGTAGTCCTGAATGAACAGTTGCCCATGGGCGTAGACATTGGCAATCCGCCAGGGCTTAACCGCTTGGGCCACCAGAGGGCGGATGGGATGAGGCTTAAAGCGGCTGTAGATGTGTGCCAGCGACATTTGAGCACTTAGGAAGAGAAGAGCGCAGAGGCCTGCGGTCATCACTTGGCGGGGTAAGGCGGGATGGCTCGGTCGGCCCACGAAGGGCAGGGGGAAGCCCGGATGTCGTCGGCGTAACCCCCACCAAAAGCGGTCGTCGATGGCCAGTAAAACCAGGCCGAAGGAGATGAGGAGGGCCGGCGAATTGTTGTTCGTGGCGAAGAGCCAGAGCAGCCCAACCAGGAACACGGCCGCGCCAATGCGGCGGAAGTTGCGCCCAATAAAGAAGAGGAGCGGCGCGAAGATGATGATGGTGATTTCCAGCGCGGCGATGAGCTCGAGGAAGAAGCTGGGTAGGTGGCCCAAGAACCAAGCCATGGGTGTGGGCAACGCATCGGTTAGGAGCCGGGGGCCGTAAGTTTCCAGGCCCTGCCATTGGTGGGAAAAGAGCAGGCGGAAGTAGAGTGGAATCGTCCAGACTCGTATGAGAAGGATCCAGGCGAGCCAAAGGGCCGCGATAGGAGGTGAGGTGGCTCTCGCTCGCCCAAGCGTCCAGGGGGCGAGCAAGGCGCCAATGATACCAGCTTCCACCATCAGGCCATCGTGGTTAAAGCCATAGAAAGGCCCGCCTGCATGGATGACAGAAAGGTAGAGCCCGGCGCAAAGCAGGGAGCAGTAAGCAGGGGCTCGGTTGAGCAGCAGTAGCAGGGCTACGAGCATCCCCGCAATGGCTTGGCCAACGAGTAAGGGCTCACTTGGCCACCACCAGAGCAGCGTGGGCTTACTCAAAATCGTGGGCCAGGAAGCTTCGGTGTAAAAGCGCTCGGTCAGGGGATAGAGGCCTTGTTCCCCCACCAGGGCAGGTTGCTGCAGGGCAGCGCTAAGGAAGGAGAAGAGATAGGCCACCGCCAGCAGCCGGAGGTAAATCCAGGCTCCCACCCCGAAGCGCTCGCCCCGAAGCCAGCGCGGAAGGCGTCGCCGTTTGCGGACGGCGGTCGTTGGAGCTGGGATTTCTTTGTTTTCGTCATCCAGGCCAAACGCCTGCTTGAGCGACGTGATCAAGCCAGGCCGGGACGGAGCGGGCTGGACGTGGTCGACCGACGCGCCCGTTGCCAACTGGCGTAAAGCCTCCACCCCGGCTGGGCCGGTGAACTCCCGACCGTTGGAAAAGAGGACCGCAAAGCTGGTCGGGGACGGCGCTTCGGCGAGTGCCGGAGGAGCCTTTTTGATTTCCTGGTGCTCGAAGAAGCGGGTGTCCTCCGGGGCGACCTCACGAGCTAGCGGAAGCAGACGGTTCGCCTCGGCGTGGCCGGATAGGTAATGAACCTCGGCCATCCAGGCAGCGGGCTAGGACTGCGTTTCCAGGAAGGCGAGCACGTCATCGGCCTGCTTGCCGGTGCTGGCGCTGAAGTCGACCCAGACGATCTTGTTGTCCTGGATAAGAAAGGCCTGGCGCGCGGCAAAGCCCATCAAGTTGGGCACGCCGAAAGCTTTGAGCACGTCGCCGTCCGGGTCGGCAATCAGGGTGAAGGGCAACTTGAATTTCTCCTTAAACTTTTTCTGCGCGGCCGGCTTGTCCGTGCTAACGCCTAGAACGGTGACGCCCTTGTCTTCCAGCACGGCGTAGGCATCGCGCAGGCTGCATGCTTGCTTGGTGCAGCCGGGGGTATCAGCTTTCGGGTAGAAGTAGACCGGGGTGGTGCCTTCTCCATATACCTTACCCAGGTCGAGCTTGGCGTTGTCTTCGGTTGTGACTTCCAGGACCGGGGCGGGGTCGCCCACTTTGAGTTTATCGGCGGCGTGGGTGAGTCCAAAAAAACTGAGAAATCCCATAGCTAAGAACAGGTAGAGGCACAGGTGCGGTTTCATTTCTCCTGAACCTAGCCCGCTCCACCGGGAATTCAAGTGCCTGGCAAAATAGCTTCTAACGTCGGCGAACTTTGAGTTGGTGGGAGCGCAGGGGGTCTTCCTGCGGAGACTCAAAGCTCTCCAACTCGGTGCGCACCCGGTAGTAGTCGGCAAAGTAGGAGCCGTCCTTCACTGGTAATT
Organism: uncultured bacterium; assembly: GCA_963922355.1. GTDB lineage: Bacteria > Verrucomicrobiota > Verrucomicrobiia > Methylacidiphilales > UBA1321 > CAWUJC01. Next base: position 3,368 of record CAWUJC010000316.1, read on the forward strand.
TGGCCACCAGGAACCAATTAAGGAAATCGCCCACCTCCTCGTGCATTTGGTTGAGGGCTCGTTGTTCGCGGATCGATTTGCTCATCGCCATGGTGTAGTCGGCGAGAGCCTCGGGGTCTTCGCTGAGCAAGCGATTGAGCCCGGCACGTTGCCAGGCAATGATCGGCCGCCAGCTAAAGTGGGCTCGCAGCTCAAGGTTGGTCAGCTCGGCGAATTTCTCCTGCACTGCTTTCTTCAAGTTGGGGTGGGGTTGCAAGTCGCTTAGCTTGTCCACGGTGGTCACCCGTTCCTTGTGGCTTTTGGCCCTGGGGATGCGGATGCTTTGCGCGGCAGCGAAACGAGCGGCCGTGTCGTCGAAGGCAAAGATGAGCTCGGCGCGTTGCTCTTGGGCAAGGGAGAGAACGTGGCGCCAGTCGATCTCTCCCTTTACCATGGGCCGGAGTGTGGCGAAGGCGTTGCTTTTGGCGATGCCGTGTTCTTCTATCCAATCGTGGAGATCTTTCCGGCGGGCTTTCTCGAAGAGGTAATCCGCCAACTGATACGAGAAGGCTTGCTGCCAAGCCCGCATCAGCGCGTCGTTGGCGAGCGACTTCCAGCCCAGGACCTTGTCCAGGGAGGGCGCTTTATTCAGCTCGACCGCCCGATGGACGATTTGTCGCCATCGTTTGGGATCGTTGGTGACGATTTTTTGCAGCGTCCCCTCGGCCAGCCAGACTGGGATGACCGGTAAGGGCTCGCCGTCGTCGAAGCTCATTCTCTTCTGCAGGAGGGCATCGTAGAGAAAGGTATAGGCCAAGGTGCGGAGGAATTCTTCGCGGGCGTTGGGCGTGTTGGTGGGGAAGTGGACTTCAAAGGAAAGGGCGCCGTCGTCGAGGAAGGCCTTGAGGAGGGGGAACTGCTTGAGCTGCTCG
>CAWUJC010000317.1:0-4258 GCA_963922355.1 uncultured bacterium
GTCGCCAAAGGCATCGGCTGGGGTTGGATTAAAACGCCCGGCCAACGTTGGGGCCGCGCTCGTTGGGCGGCCATCAAAGAACGCCCCAACCAAAAAGTCTACTCGCCCCACCGCAAGCTCAGCCGCAAATCCGCCGACCACGAGCACGAGTACGAGCTGACCGGTTATTGGGCCAACTACGATGCCTACGATCCCAAGTGGAACGCACTCGTCCCCGTCTTCATCCTGGAAAGCTACAAGCCTCTCGGCCCGGCCAAATCACTCGACCGTCGCCCCGGTCCGAGCGGTGGCGGTGGCGAGCGCGACTCGAACCCCAACACCAAGCGCCGTTTCCGCGTGACGCCGAACCAAGACGGCAGTTGGTTTGATTAACGCGTAACCATTCCCCCGGCCCCAGCGTCTTGGGAGGGAGCATGCGCTGTCTCCTCTTGCTCTTCACGCTCTCGATCTTGAGCGGCTGCTCCAGTTACCTGCAGGAGCGCCAGACCGAGGACGGTCTCCATGGTCCGGGCATGGTGCGCCACGAAGAAACCGGCCCGATGATGGAAGCCTTCCGGCTCAACCAATCGTTCTAGCTTACATCAATCGCTGGGTCTCCACGTTGCCTTGGTTCATCCGCGGCAACGTCTTCAACGCCTCTTCGGCGCTCTCCGGTCGGCGTTCCCGGTGCTTATGCAAAAGCGCAAACACCCAGTCCTCCAAGGCCCGGTCCAAACCGGGGCGCAAGCGACTCAGCGGCTGGGGAAAAGCCCGCAGGTGCGCGTTGATCAACCCGGCCACGCTCTCCGCATCAAAGGCGTTGTGCGAGGTCAGGGTTTCGTAAAAAATGCAGCCCAGGCTGTAGAGATCCGTCCGGGCATCAATGGGGCGGCGCTCAAATTGCTCGGGCGCCATGTAGTGGATCGAACCCAGCAACGTGTTGTCGTGGTCGGTCGACTGTGGCCGCGGGCGATGAATGAACTTGGCCAGGCCAAAGTCGAGAATCTTGACCCGGAACGGCTCGCCCTCCACCCGCTCCAGCATAAAGTTGCCGGGTTTAAGATCACGATGCACAAACCCGGCTTCGTGCGCCACGGTCAGGCCTTCCAGAATCTGCCGAGCCAGTCGGTAAAAATCCCCCACATGGAGCGGTCCACGTCTCAGGCATTGCTCCAGGGTTTCGCCTTCCAGCAACTCCATCACCACGTAGGCGCGACCGTTTTCGAAACCATAGTCGTAGACCTTGACGATGTTGGGGTGGTCGAGAAAGGCCGCCATCATCGCCTCCCGCCAGGTTTGCTCGGAAAGCGAACGCTGCTTGTCCGGCGTGTCGTGCATGATCTTGACCGCGACGTGCCGCTGCAAGGTGTGATCCCAAGCCGCATAGACCGTGCTGAGGCCGCCTTCGCCCACCGTGTCGCCCAGCTGAAAACGCCCGGCGATCCACGCTTTATTGACTTCGGGCAGCGGGACGGTGGCCATAAGAAAGAACCTCTCTGAAAAAAGCCTAGCTCAAAGCAGCCCCCGCGCCACGCGATAACTTCACCGGCTTAAAGAAAAGTTTCTGCCAGCTACCACCGCAGTTGAACCGACTATTGGGCCGCCGATTGGTTCAACTGTCGGCTGGTCTCATACGAGTCGAAGCGAAAAATCACCTCGCCCGGGCGGCCCAGATTAAGCCGCTCGCGTGCCTGGCGCTCGACATATTCCGGACTGGTTTTGAGGAAGTGGATTTCCTCGCGGTGCGAATCCGTGCGCGCGGTTTCCTGCTCAATCCGTGCTTCCACCGCCGCACGCTCGGCCTGGCGGGCCTGGAGTTCTTGCCAGACCGGAAAGAACCAGAGGAAGATGGCGGTCACCACCGCCAAGAGAAGTAGGGCCTGAGTGAGGCGTGTCAGCACACCCCACACGCTGGAGCCGTCCCGCTCACGAAGCGGAACGGCACCCGGGTCAAGTTGTTTGCTGTTAGAGCGTGCCGCCATAGAGGGCATGATCACCGAGCTCTTCCTCGATGCGGAGGAGGCGATTATACTTCGCCACCCGGTCCGTACGCGAGAAAGAACCTGTCTTGATCTGCCCAGTGTTGAGCGCCACGGCGATGTCGGCGATCGTGGTGTCTTCCGTCTCGCCGCTGCGGTGGCTGATCATGCTGGTGTATCCGGCGCACTTGGCCATTTCCACCGCGTCAAAGGTCTCGGTCAGCGAACCGATCTGGTTCACCTTCACCAGGATGGAATTGCCGACACCCGAGTCGATCCCCTTCTTGAGGAAATCAACGTTGGTGACGAAGAGGTCGTCGCCCACGAGCTGGCAGGTCTTACCCATCTTCTCGGTCAGGATTTTCCAGCCGTCCCAGTCGCCTTCATCGCAGCCGTCCTCGATCGAGATGATCGGGTACTTCTTCTGCAACTCCACGTACATGTCGACAAGCTCTTCAGCGGTCTTTTCGCTGCCGTCGCTCTTCTTAAAGACGTACTTACCCTTGTCCTTTTCGTAGAACTCGCTGCTCGCCACGTCCATGGCCAGGAAGATGTCCTTGCCCAATTCGTAGCCGGCTTCCTTCACCGCCTTGGCGATGACTTCCAACGCGTGCTCGTTGCTCTTGAGCGCCGGGGCAAAGCCGCCTTCGTCGCCCACCGCCGTGCTCAGGCCTTCGGCCTTCAGTACACCCTTGAGCGCGTGGAAGACTTCGGCGCCGTAGCGGACGGCTTCGCTGAAGCTCGGCGCGCCCTTCGGGGCAATCATGAATTCCTGGAAATCAATCGGCGCATCGGAGTGAGCGCCACCGTTCAGCACGTTGGCCATCGGAACCGGGAGGGTCTTGGCGTTGGTGCCGCCGAGGTAACGGTAGAGCGGGAGGTCCAGCGCTTCGGCCGAAGCAATAGCGGCAGCCATGGAAACCCCCAAGATGGCGTTCGCCCCCAAGTTCTTCTTGTTCGGCGTGCCGTCGAGCTTGAGCATCGTTTGGTCGACTTCGACCTGCTCCACCGCATCAAGGCCCACCAATTCCGGGGCGATCTTGGTGCGGACGTTGTCCACGGCTTTGGTGACACCTTTGCCGAGGTACTTGCTCTTATCGCCGTCGCGTAGCTCGATGGCTTCGCTTTCACCGGTGCTCGCGCCCGAAGGCACCATGGCGCGGCCAATCGCGCCACAAACCAAATGGACTTCGGCCTCCAGAGTGGGGTTACCTCGGCTATCCAGGACTTGCCTGGCCGTCACGTGCGTAATCGCGGTTTCGGACATGTTCTGTGTGTCTCTCTCTTTAGTAGGTTGTTGGTTCGGGGAGAAAAGCGGGCTCCAACGGATGTCGACTCAGCTTGCGGGACGACTAATTCGCTGCCGCCGTGTAAGCGCCGATCGATTCAATCCGCACTTTATGGGTGGTGTCGTCTTCTTCACCGGTGGGCAGCTCGACCACCTCACCCACGGTCTTTTGTAGAAGGGCGCGGGCCACCGGTGTGAGGTAACTCACCACGCCCGTGTTCGGGTCGCTATCCCAAGCACCGAGGATGGTGAAGCTCTTGCCTTCGCCGGTATCGAGATCCTTGACGCCAACGACGGTGCCCACATTAACCGCGGCGGTATCCGCCCCGGCAAAGTCGGTGCCTTCGGCGCGGGAGAGCAAGCTCTCCAGCTCGGCCTTGCGGCGCATGAGCACGGCCTGCATTTCCTTGGCGGCCTTGAATTCGTGGTTTTCCTTCAAGTCGCCGTACTCGCGGGCGATGCCGATTTCCTTGCTGTTTTCCGGAATCTTGCGCTGGACGATTTCTTCCAGCTCCAGGCGGCGGTTCTCCAGACTGTCCCAGCTGACGATGAGCGTCGTGTCTTCGGTTTCCGTTTCGTCGCCGACGACCATGCTCTGCACGTCCGGATAGAGCTTGATGATCTTGGCCAGCAGACTGCGCTCGTCGAGCTCTTCAAACACCGGGCTGAGCATGATGGCGCGGGTGATGTCGCGCACATCTTCAAACGGCGCATCCTTGAGCAAGTGGGCAATCAGTTCCTTGTCGCCCAGCACCAATTCGTAGAGCTTGGTGCCGCGGCGGATGTCAGAGAGCTGGTCGCGCTCCAACACGGCCAGGATGGCGACGAGCAACTGCGGCTCGTACATTTCGGCAAACAAGTCTGCACGGTTTTTGCAGAACCAGTAAAGGAAATCACAGGTGACGTTGCGCTCACGAAGCAAGCGGTTGACGGCCTCCTTCACTTCCTCGCCGTTACCCGCCTCAACGAAGGACTTCACCACCACGTCGGCGGTACGGCTGTTGGCACGGGG
>CAWUJC010000318.1:0-4255 GCA_963922355.1 uncultured bacterium
CCGCTGCTTGGTCGGAACGATGCGAGAGGGCATGTCCCCGGCGATCAAGCGCTTGCTCGAGTTGAGCCAACATGCCCGGGGCGGGGATACCTGCCAACCACAGATTGCCGTCGGCTTCGATGACATCAAGCGAGCGCCTTGCCGGCCAAGCCTTGCCATCCGCTTCCTCCCCGTAGCGCGCCAGGGCTAGAGGTGTCAGTAAGTGTAGTCGCTGGTTGTCCGAGCCCCGGAGCCAGCGGGTCTGCGGGGTTTGGGCTTGATAGGGCTCAGAAATCAGGACATCGCACAGGTCGAGCAGGGAGATGTAGTCTTGCGTCAATTTTGCGGACGGATAACCGGAGTAGATCAGGAGATCACCCGAGATCTGCTGTTTCAATGCGCGACAGAGCGCCTCAAGCGCTTCCGGTTGGTCAAAGGGCTCGCCTCCCGAGATGGTGACGCCGTCCGCCTCGGCCAGCCAGGGCTGTAATTGCTCCAACAAGGCTTCCAGCTCGATCCCTTTCGCCGGATCAAGCTCCCACGTGTCGCGGCTGACGCAGCCCGGGCAGCGGATGGAACAGCCTTGGAACCAGATGCCGACCCGTCGCCCGTAGCCGAGCGTCGTGACCGGAAAATGGAGCTTGTTAAGGGAAAGGGTCATGTTCTCACACCTCCAGCTTCACCACGGGAACGCCGTCTTGTTCTTCGATAGATGAAATCGTGGCTTGGGTGCCGGCCGGGAGATTTTGGTCAAAGAGCGCGCGGGCCAGAGGGTTGACCAGCCAGGCTTCGAGTTGATTGCCGATCCCGCGACCGCCGTGACTCAGGTCGCTGAGGCAACGTTGGTGGAGATCCGCCACCGCTTCCGAGGAGATGCTGAGGTAAATCTTTTGCCGTTCGGCCAGGCGCTGAAGGATGGCATTGGCCATCTTCTCAAAGATGAGCTTACCCACGTCGGGCCGGATGAAATCGAAGACGATGATGTTTTCGCCGATGCGGTTGAGGATTTCTGGCCGATTGAGTTCCACCTTGAAGTAGTTTTCGATGCCGTGGCGGATGCGGGTGCTGACTTCCTCGTACGGATCGCTCGGCGTGACGGCGGGCACCCGCTCGCCTTCTGGGGTGGTGCGGAAGACGCCTAGGTTGGAGGTGAAGATGATGACGGCTTCGGAGAAATAGACGCGTTCGCCGCGCCCACTCGTCAGCACGCCGTCGTCCAGAAGTTGGAGGAACTTGTCCAGAATGCGGGGATGGGCCTTTTCGATCTCATCGAAGAGAACCACGCTAAACGGCTTTTCCCGGATGGCGTTGGTGAGCTCGCCGCCCGCGCTATGGCCGATGTAACCGGGAGGCGCACCGAGTAAACGTTGGTCGGCATGCTCGGCGGAGAATTCGCTCATGTCGAAGCGGATGTAGGCCCGCTCGTCGCCAAAAAGTAGCTCGGTCAACGTTTTGGCCAGTTCGGTTTTACCGACACCGGTCGGCCCGGCAAGGAAGAGGACGCCGCGGGGCTTGCCGCCCACGCGAGTACCGTGCGAGCCGGAGAGCCCGGTCACCGCCCGTTTGATGATGTCGAGGGCCTTCACCGTGGCTTGCCGTTGCCCTTTGACTCGATTCTGAATAAAGGCTTCGCCGTTGGCGATCTTGTCGCGATCCAGCCGTGCCCACGGGTCTTCGGTGACCCCCAGCTTGTAGCGGCGAATGGCTTCGCGGATGTCGGCGAAGGGCAGGTCCTCTCGGCGGCAGAGTTGAGTGATCGCAATCACGTCCGTGAGCGCCAAGCCCTCAGTCTGTTCGACAAAGGCGTCCTGATGTTTGTCTTGTTCTTCCGCGCTGTGCTCGAAGTACCCCGGGAGGGACGGCGTGACTGCTTGGACGACGGCTCGGCGGATGATGTGATCGGGCCCGGGGAGGGAGATTTCTCGCAGCCGGGGATTGTGTAGGCTCAACCAATCCGGGAGGTCGTTCTCTTGCTCACAAATCCAGAAGAGCGGGTTGAACATCGAGGTTTGGCTCTCCTCGGTGGTATGTGGCTCGACCGAAAGACTCAGTTTGAGAGCGGCGGTAAAGTACTCATGCTCGGCCTCACTTAAGGTGTCGGGCCGGACGATGTAGCGCGAGGCCAGATCTGCCACCACGCCTACGAAGTCCGTCCGATGGTGGATGAGTTGGTGGATGATCTCCAAGGATCGCTGGAGGGAGCAACGGTAACGGCCTGCGGCGTCCAACTGGAGTGAGAAGGTGTTGCGAAAAAAGTCTCGTGCCTCCTCAAGATTTTCGCCCCGTGCTGCCACGGCGCGGAAACCATCCACCGGGTCAAACTTGGCCAGATAGCGATAGCCCTGGAGCCGGAGCATGCTTGCCAAGTAAACGGGCAAGGTAAGCGGGACGTATTCTCCTGGCCCGACCGGAAATGGGTAGCGGTCCCGAATGTTGCCGCTGAGAATGAATTGAGCTTTAACCGGCAGGAAGCGAACGGCGTCTTTCAGCCAGCGCGGAGTAACGGGGTCGGCTGCAACTCTGTTCCAGTCAATCGAAGGGGCAGGCGGGGTGGCCGGTACATCGCTCACCCCACCATGATAGACAAACCGTTGGCGTGGTGCCAAGGGCGCTTATTTCCATTCGGGGAGGTCAAACCAGAGTGCTTCGCCTGGTGCTTGATTCTCCAGTTGGAGACCTTCCTCGAAGCTGACGGCTACAGCATCGCCTTCTTCGAGTTCATCTGCCTCAAGTTTCCAGCGACCACTTGCTACCTGCAGCCAGCCTAATCGGGTTTTCCCGGTAGGTAGGTCGAAGTTACCGCCAGCCTCCTCGGTCCGGATGCGGTAGAGGTCGACGTCTTGTTCGATCGGCAAGCTACCGTTCCGACCGTCGGAGGAAGCCAGCAAGGTTACCGGTGCGTTCGTGGGAGGCGTTGCGTCCGCATAGCGCGGCTTGAGCCCGGGCTTCCGCGGTACCACCCAGATTTGGAGGAAGTGCACCGGCTCCGTCGGGGAGGGATTGAACTCGCTGTGGGTAATCCCGGCTCCGGCCGACATGGCCTGGAAGTCGCCAGCCTTCAGGTCAGCCCAGCTTCCCATGCTGTCTTGGTGGCGCAGCGTGCCTTCCAAGACGTACGTGAGGATTTCCATGTTCCGATGCGGATGGGTGGGGAACCCGGCATCCGGAGCCACGCGGTCGTCGTTCAAGACGCGGAGGGGACCGTGGTTGATGTGTTGGGGGTCGTAGTATTCGCCAAAGGAGAAACTGTGACGGCTATCTAGCCAGCCGAAGTTCGACTGGCCGCGTTCATGGGCTGTATGTTTTGTGATCATCTTAGTTCTTCTGTAGTTGGGTTAACGTCGTTCATATTATCTTGATGTCAAGATATAGGGTTAAATTTTTTTAGTCTTGAGGAACGGATTTGCCCCATTTTTTGAGGAGATCGAGGAGCTTCTGGCGTTCAGGGGGCGAAAGGGGAGCCGCCACTTGTTCCATCACGGCCGCATGCTCTTCAAAGCGCGCAGCGATGAAGCGCTTTCCTTTGGCGGTTAAGCCAACTTTGATCGCGCGGCCGTCGTTCTGGCTGGGCTTACGGCTGACCATTCCCGCTTTTTCCAGGCGCTGGACCGCCGTAGTGATGGAGCCGCTGGTTAGGAGGACTTTGGCACCAAGTTGGTTGACGCGCATTTCGCCCTTGTGGAGCAGAACTTCCAGGACGGCGAAATCCGACAAACATAGGCCGAGGGATACGATGTGGCCGCGGGCTTTGTTTTCCACCGCACGAGAGGCTTTGTGCAACACCAACCACAAGTGCACACCAGGAATGAGATCTGATTTAGCCACGAACTTAACCTACTCAACTTTAGCTTGAGGTCAAGACAGTGGCGGGTTTTCGCGAATTTGGGGAGAGCGAGAAGCTTCACGCCGGGGTGAGTCAGATTCTCGGGGGACGAGTCGAACCGGGTGCTCGCCTGGCGCGATTTTGAATTGATAGGTGTTGTCCCAGCCTCGCTCCCGCAGCTTAGCCAAAAGCTCATCATGCTCCCGGCACCAGCTTTCTTCGGCTTCCAGATCGCGTAATCGTTGCTGTTCGGAGAGGTGACCATCTTGGCCGAAACGCACCATGCCGGTTTGGAGTTTACTCACGTTGGCGTCGGTTTGGACTTCCACCGCGTAATCTTTCTCATCCGGCTTCTGGAGAATGAGGCGTCCGTCTTCCACCCAAGCGGTTTCCAAGGGCGCGGCGGGCTCGTAGCCCAATTCACGGAGGGAATCCAGAATGGCAGCGCGTCGG
>CAWUJC010000319.1:0-4254 GCA_963922355.1 uncultured bacterium
CCCTCCTGCTCTTGTTCGCCGTGATGGTGGTTTTGGCGGCGGTGCCTAGCGCCAGTGTTGCCTTGGTGGTGACGCGCTCGGCCACCGGAGGCTTTGGGAGCGGCGCAGCCGTGACGGCGGGCATCATCCTGGGGGACCTCATCTTCATCTGCCTCGCTTTACTCGGGATGACGCTTTTGGCCGAAGTGATGGGCGGCTTCTTTGCGCTGTTGCGCATGGCAGGCGCGCTTTATCTCATGTGGCTCGGCGTGAGCCTGCTGCTTTCGGCTTGGCGGAATTCCTCCGCGGCTCCCATGTCGGATCAGCTTGTGGCGAAGACTAAGCCGTCCCGCGCTACCTTGGGGGCAAGCTTTTTGGCCGGCTGGTTGCTCACCTTGGGGGACGTCAAGGCCATCTTCTTTTATGCGAGCCTCTTTCCCACCGTCGTTGATTTGCCTGCGCTCCAGGCAGGAGATATGGCGATGGTGGTAGGGCTGACCATCGTGACGGTTGGTGGCGTTAAGCTGGCCTACGCCTGGGCGGCAACGTCCCTCGTGGAACGTTGGGCCGGTTGGCGCGCGCATCGTGGGGTGAAGTGCTTGGGGGGAGGACTGCTCACCGGCACCGGGGCCTACTTACTAGCCAAGTCGTAGGGCCGCTAGCCGGTTAAGGAATAGCTTCTAGTAAAGATCCGGGAACTGCCGGAATTGTTCGAGGAAGCCCTGGGTGAAGTCCTCGTAGGAGTAGTCGCGGTTGCGGCGTAGCTCCCAGATGTAGGTGGTCGAGGGCAATTCATCCCAAGGCCGGGGGTCGAGGCAGACGTCGCCGGAGTAGCCAATACCGCACAACTTGCTCAAATGGTTGGCGCTGATCAGGGCGTGGGAGAGAACCGATTTCTTTTTCAGATTTTCCGGGGTCTCAAACCGGGTGAAGACATCGCTCAGGCCGCCGGGGAAGCCTTTTTCTGCGCACCAGATACCCAGCATGTTGCCGCTTGTGATGCCGAGCATCTCTGTTTCCAGCTCGTGGAGCGGGCGCTCTTGTTTGATGCATTGGTCCAAGCAGCGGAAGTAGGAATAGGGGTATATTTCCGAGAGGATATGCTTGCCTAAGCCGTGCATAAACCCGGTAGCAAACTCCAGCCCGCTGCGCTTCAGATCCAGCGCGTCGTACATGAAGTCCATGATGCATCCGGGGGCGAGGAGATGGTTCCAAAGCGGCTTCCAGTTGAATTCGCGCGGCTCTTTCCACTCAAACTTGAGCGTGAAGTAAGCGAGGGCCAGTTGGCGTGAGCGGGTCAGGCCCAGAATTTCCAGCACATCGTCGGGGGAAAGAACTTCGTCGCCTTCGAGCGGTTCCATGAAGACGGCGAGCGAGTAAGCAGCTTCCCAGAAGCCGGGCACTTTCTCGAAGGCGACCATCATGTCGTCGTACTGGCCCGCAGCTCCGTTCGCTAGATCGCCCAAGGTGTGCTCCATCGCATCGACGCGGAGCGGGTCTTTCCGTTCCTTCAGATCTTCCAGTACCTTGGCTCGGGTAATGCTGGAGACGTCGGCGCTGCGAGCGTCGGAATACCAACTCGCGGCCCGCTCGTTCATCAAGCCGTAGAGCGTTTCTTTCTTCGCGTTGTGGCGCGGGGTGACGATCGGCTTGGCCTTGGGCGCCTCGATTTTTACCGTCTCATAGAAGAAGGTGTCGACTTGGCCCAGGGCGATGCTCAGTTCCTCGTAGGTCTGGAAGCGGTCGTCTGGATTTCGCTCCATCATCTTTTTCAGAAGGTAGATCCAGCCGGACGGGACACCTGCTTCTTGCGCTAATTCAGTGGGGAAAGGTTTCTCCAAGTGGCCCCAGATGATGTCTTCGATCGTCTCGCCCGCGAAGGGGGATTGCCCGACGAGCAGGTGGAAGAGGGTTGCGCCAAGCGAATAGATATCGGTTCGGCGATCCGTCGGCTCCCGCGTGATCTGCTCGGGCGAGACATAGGCCGGCGTGCCAAAGGCTTCGCGGTTTTTGTCGCCGGAGACTTCCTGCGTGGTGCGCCGCGCCAAGCCGAAGTCGGTCAGCATGACGGTGCTGTTGGCATCGATCAGGAAGTTGGCCGGTTTGATGTCGAGATGCGCGATGTTGGAATCGCTGGCGCACTGCAGAGCCGCCACCGCCTGGGTCATAAACCAGAGCGCTTCCTGCGGGCTAAAGCGGCGGTTGGCATCGATCCAGTCGTCAAAGGTTTCGCCTTCGATGTAGGCCATGGCGAAGTAAGCGATGGCTTTCTCCACGCCAATGAAATAGATGGGGACAATGTTAGGGTGGCGCAGCGCGGCGACAGCTCGGGCCTCTTCTTCAAAGCAAGCAATGTAGCCGCTGTCTTCGGCAAAGTCGGAACGCAGAATTTTAATCGCCACGTAACGTTCCAAGGCCGGCTCGAGCGCCTTATAGACCGTCCCCATCCCGCCTTGGGCGATCTTCTCGGTAATGATGTAATGGCCCAAATGCGTGCCCGGGCCAATCTCGGAATGGTCTAGCTGCTCGCTCATGCAATCGGTACTTCTAAGGCGCCGGGCGGGGACCGGTTATGATCAACATACGGGTTTCCTGGCCGAGCGCACGTCTACAAAGCAGGTTTGGCGGGAGTTTCTGGCTTTTCCTCGTCGTCTTTGGGGGGAGCAGGTGTAATGCCGGGTCGGCGGTAATCGCGTGGAGCGTAGACGTCGAGCAGGCCGTTGGTGACGCCGTTGGCGTAATCCTGGTAAATGCTGCGGAACTTCTTGCCGCTGAACTCTTTCTCGCCCTGGTAATCGCCGGCCAGGAGGCGTTGATAGGTGTAGCGCTGGTTCATCAGGTAGGGTTCGGCAAAGACCACAGGCCCGTCATACAGGCGATTAGCCGCTAGATTTCTCGCGACGACGTACTTGTAGCCGGGGGTGACTTCCCGGGTGTTTTTCGAGTTGCCGTACAAAACCGCCGGGTAGCCGGTGATCTCGGTAAAGGCGTCGGCCACGGCGGTGGAGACCTCCACTTCCACCGGTGTGGGGTTCTCGAGGATCTTGTAGACCATGCGTAAGCGCTGGGCCGGGCTGTCGACTTCTCCCGCCGTGTAGGCACCGCCGACAAAGAAGATGTTCCGGTTTTGGTTCACCAAACGGCCGCGACCACTTTTGGCCGAAGCGTTAAAGTGCATGGAGATCGTAACGTCGGGATTAAACTCGCGGCTGATCTTCTTGCCCCTCTCTTCGATGTCCGAACCGCGAAAGAACATAACTTCAGAGAGCCGCTGGAGCTGGTAGCCGAGCTTCTTGTTCTGTTCTTCGACAGGCAAGTCACCGTACTTCTCCCGCAGCTTTGGTTTGCGCTCGTAGAGAATTTCCCGCGCCTGGTCGATGAAATCCTCCGGGCGGTAGGGCGTCACGGGCGTGGCATCTTCCCGTACCATGAAAACTTCGGCTCCCAGTTCCTGGAGTTGGTCACGCAGGATTTTAGCCGCGAGGAGCACGTGGTCGCCTTCCTGGACGGGGCCTTTGCCGCGGTACTTGACCGAACGATGTTCCATCCGGGCCCAGTCACCGCCGATGTGGCCGGGGTCGAGCGCCACACGCAGACCTTGCAGCGGCTTGTCCGGGGCCTTCGCTTGGTTGCGGATTTCATACGGCGTGCGGAACCGCATGGGCGGCTCGCGGCGTTCGGCTTCGCTGGTGGCGAAGCGCAACTCAAACTCCGGCAGGGAATCCCGCGTCTCGGTCGGATAAAAGAGGGCGCGATTGGAGTCGACCTCCATGTACTTTTCTAGCCCGCCGTAGGGATCGAAGATTTCGGTCAACTTGCGCTCGAATTCCTCCCGCGTCAGCGTTTCCTGAAAAATATCGAGTTCCGTCCACGGGCTGGCGGGCCCCGTGGTGCGCTTGGTCAGCTCGTCACCCGGATCGGCCTGAGCGGCCGGCAGGAGGCAGGCCCAGAAGCCTAGGCACAGGCTGAGACAGAGAATGGGGAATAGGCTTCGCATGGGAAGAAATCAACCGTCCGGCATTGTTGCCGGAGGATGGAAGGGCGTCAATGCCGGGTCCGATTAGGGGGTTGAAGCTTTCTTTTGGACGCGGGTCAAAGGGCGATTGTCAATCAGGCGGGTTTTTCCCACCCAGACGGCGGCAGCTAGGCGACCGTTGGCAGCTTCGACGTAATCCAGCTTCAGGCCGGGCTGGCGCTGCAAGTGGCTTCGGAGCCAAGCCACGGGCCGGGCCTTGGTTACGGCTTCTTTTAGACCGCGGGGGAAGGCCAGCGCGA
>CAWUJC010000320.1:0-4249 GCA_963922355.1 uncultured bacterium
GGACGTGGAGCTTAGGCCGGACGACATCCGGGTGGACATCACCCGCTCGGGCGGTCCTGGCGGGCAGGGCGTCAACACGACGGATTCCTGTGTGCAGATCACCCACCTGCCGACCGGCCTCATCGTGCGTTGTCAGGACGGTCGCTCCCAGCACAAGAACAAGGATAAGGCGCTGAGCATCCTGCGCTCTCGCCTCCTGGAGCGTAAGCAGCAGGAAGAGCACGAAAAGTACGCCGAGCACCGGAAGAGCCAGATTGGCTCGGGCGACCGGAACGAGAAGATTCGCACCTATAATTTTCCGCAGAACCGCATCACGGATCATCGCATCAACTTCACCACCCACAACCTCCCGGGGGTGCTCGACGGCGATCTAGAGGAACTGCTCCAATCCCTGATGACCGCCGACTTGGAAGACAAGCTGGCCGCCTTGGAGAGCGAGGGCGCGGTTTAATGGGGGAGGTCCCGCTCAGTGTGCTGGAGCTGCTGAACGCGGGCACCGATTACCTGGCGAAGAAAGGGGTAGAGTCTCCCCAAATCAACATGCAGTGGATGCTGGCCGAGGTGCTCGGCAAGACGCGCCTGGAAGTCATGCTGATGCATGATCACCCCGTGCCGAACGCGCAACGCGACCGCCTGCGCGAGATGTTGCGCGAACGCGCCGCTCGTCGCCCTCTGGAATACGTTCTTGGGTACCGAGAGTTCGATGGCCAGCGCTTTGCCGTCAACGAGGCCACGCTGATTCCTCGGCCCGAGACGGAAATCCTCCTCGAGATCATCTTGCCTCGGATCAAACCGGGGGAAGGCCCCGTCGTGGACGTCGGCACCGGGAGCGGTGCGCTGGCGGTCTCCATTGCCCGCCATCAGCCCGAAGTGGACGTAATCGGCCTAGATATCAGCGAGGAGGCTCTTGCCATGGCGAAGAAGAACGCCGAGGGCGTACCGAATGTTTCCTTCCGCCAGAGCGATCTGCTGGCCGCCTTTGACGGGGAGGCCCAGCTGGTCGTCGCGAACTTGCCCTACATCCCGGCCGGGCAAATCGAGACCCTTACTCCCGAGGTGCAGGCGGAGCCCCGCCTGGCGTTGGATGGAGGCCATGATGGCTTGGACCTGATCCGACGCCTGGGGGAGCAGGTCGCGGGGCGCAGCCAATGGCTGGCCTTGGAATTTGGGGACGGGCAAGCCGAGGCCGTCAAAAGTCTTTTCAAAACCGCCGGTTACGAGCTAACACTATTGGAACGCGACCTCGGGGGGACCGAGAGGGTCGCACTAGGAGAGCTACATGGATAAACTCGTCGTTAACGGGGGGCGCAAGCTTCGCGGGAAAGTACGGATTAGTGGGTCGAAGAACTCGGCGCTGCCGATTTTGGCGGCGACGCTGCTCACACCTGAGAAATGCATCATCCGCAACGTCCCGAATCTGTCTGATATTCGGCACATGATCGCCATCATGCGCCACTTGGGCGCTGAGGTGACCTTCGAGGACGGTGTCGTCACGACAAAGGCGGAAAAGATCCACTGTGATGCCCCGTACGAGTTAGTGCGCAAGATGCGCGCGTCGATTTGCGTCCTGGGGCCGTTACTGGCTCGCTGTGGCGAAGTCCGTATTTCCCTCCCGGGCGGCTGCGTGATTGGCGATCGCCCGATTGACATGCACATCAAGGGCATCCAGGCCCTGGGAGCGAAGGTGAAGACCGAAGGCGGTAACATCGTCGCGAAGGGGCGCCAGTTGCTGGGTACTGAGATTTTTCTGGGCGGCAAATTTGGCTCTACCGTTCTGGGGACGGATAACGTCATGATGGCCGCCACCCTGGCCGACGGCTTTACCACCATTGAAAGTGCGGCCTGTGAGCCTGAGGTCAGCGATTTGGCCGACTGCCTGATCAAGATGGGCGCGAAGATCACCGGTGAGGGGACCCGTCGCCTGGAGATCGAGGGCGTGAAGGAGCTCGGCGGCGTAGAGCACGACGTCATCCCGGACCGAATTGAGGCGGGCACCTTCATCATCGCAGGCTTGATTACGGACGGTGACATCGAGCTGCAGGGGCTGAACTGCGTGCATTTGAACAACGTGCTGGATCGTCTCAAAGCCTGCGGAGCCGTCTTTGAGAACTCGGGGCCTCGCCTGCGGGTTAACAGCCATCGCAAGCTCAGCTCTTTGGACTTGGTGACGGAGACGTTCCCGGGCTTTCCCACCGACATGCAGGCCCAGGTTTGTGCGCTGATGAGCGTCACCCAGGGCCTAAGCGTGGTGACGGATAAGATTTTCCCCAACCGCTACATGCACATCAGCGAGCTGAAGCGGATGGGCGCGCAGATTCGCCTGGAAGGCAATACCGCTATGATCACCGGTGTGCCCAAGCTCAGCGGGGCACCCGTGATGGCGTCGGACCTACGGGCCTCGGCCGCGTTAGTGCTGGCGGGCCTGGTAGCCGAAGGCGAAACGGAAGTCCACCGCGTTTACCACATTGATCGTGGCTACGAGCACATCGACGAAAAGCTGCGCAACCTTGGCGCAGAAATTGAGCGCATGAAGGAAGTCCCGGAGGGCAGTGATGAGGACGATCATCTATCCCGGTAGCTTCGACCCGATCACGAACGGTCATTTGGACGTCGCCGAGCGGGCGACGAAAATGTTCGATCGCGTCATCGTCGCCATTGCTTCGGACAGTACCAAGAAGACGCTTTTTTCCCCCGAAGAACGGACGGAGCTGACGAGAGCTGCGGCGAAGGAAATGAAGCTCGATGTTGAAGTGACGCAGTTCTCGGGGCTCCTCATGGAATATGCCGCTGAAGCGGGGGCCTGTGCGGTCCTGCGTGGTTTGCGCGCGGTGAGTGATTTCGAATTCGAGTTCCAGCTGGCTTTGATGAACCGCAAGCTGCACCCAGAGGTGGAGACGGTCTTCCTCATGCCGCGTGACACCTACACTTACCTGAGTTCATCCATCGTCAAAGAAATTGCCCGCCTGGGTGGCGGGGTGGAGAGCTTCGTGCCAAATTGTGTGCAGGAAGCGCTGCAGGCCAAGTTTGCCTGAGCCAGAGCCAAGCAAGAGATGAAAACCGTGACCTTTAAAACCCATGAGGTACAGGACGGCCCGGTCCTGTTTCAGGAGACTTTGGAGCCGGGATTTCTGGGCCTGGACGACGAAGCTGCCCGCGATCACGGGCCGGTCGAAGTGGACCTCGAAGCCATGCTCGACGCCGAGGGAAGCGTCATTGTGACGGGAAAACTGAAGGCAACGCCGGAACTCCACTGCGGAAAATGTGCAAAATGGTTTCGTTATCCTGTTGTGGTAAAAGGAGTTGCGTATCATTTTGAAAAACCGTTACCTTCTGTGCTCGACTTGACGGAGCAAATTCGAGAGGATATTGTGCTCCAACTGCCGATGGCGGCGGACTGCTCGTTACCGAACGCAAGCACCGGCCAACCCGGCATGCCATGCGAGGTGCCCTCGACCGGCACCCTTCCCACCCTCCGTGGAAAGGAAGTGTGGTCCGCCCTAGACGATATCAAACTTGAGGAGTAAAGAATGCCTGTACCTAAACGTAAAACGTCCAAGTCCAAGCTGCGGACGCGCAAAGCCGCGAAGCGCTGGAAGAAGCCCAATCTTTTTGTTGACCCGAAGACCGGCAACCGGCACTACGGACATTGTGTCGACCCTGAAACCGGGATGTACCGGGGCCGTCAGGTCCTGTCCACCACGGTGGGCGAAGAGGCCTAAGCTGGCGTCTCGCTTCACCTCGCTCAATCTGTTGCCCAGGCTGCTTCCCGCTGCTTGGGTGCTTACTCTTCAGCCTGCTAGCCGATGAAAATCGCTCTGGATGCGATGGGCGGCGATTTCGCCCCGGTCAACCCCGTGGAAGGGGCGGTGGCGGCGTTGCATGAGTACCCGGATGTTGAGCTGATCCTGGTCGGCCAGGAAGATAAAATCAAAGCTGAGTTGCAGCGCCTCGACGTGGGCAGCCTCAGCGATCGGCTGCACATCCACCACGCGTCTGAAGTGGTGGAAATGAAGGACAACGCCGTCCAGGCGGTGCGCCGCAAGAAGGATTCCTCCATCAACCGCGCGGTTGATCTGGTGAAGACTAAAGAAGCCGAGGCGGTCGTCACCGCTGGCCACACTGGAGCGTTGGTCACCGCTGCCACGCTCAAACTCCGTCGTCTACCAGGCATCGGTCGGGCAGGTATCGCTACGGTGATGCCGACGGAGAAGAACCTCTTTTTGCTCGTTGATGCGGGCGCCAACATCGA
>CAWUJC010000321.1:0-4244 GCA_963922355.1 uncultured bacterium
TAAATTTCCAGTCACCTTGGCGTACGGCAAGTTGTGGCGGTGTGTATACGTCAGGACCTCGAACACCAAATTTCCACTCCCAGAAGAGATCCTTAGTCCTGCTGCGACTTTTCCCCTCCAAGATGTCACTGATGTCTTCCCCATCGCAACTCAACTCTGGCAACTTAGTCCCGGACATAGCCGCCACGGTAGGGAACCAGTCTACACTCGAAATAACGGATGTATCATCTACTCGCCCTGCCGGAACAGTTCCAGGCCAATACGCAATGGCTCCGGTCTTCACCCCTCCTTCATAGATGCTTCGCTTTCTTCCACGCAAAGGCCCAGGAGATCCCGTACCCGAGTTGACGGTGCCACCATATACATCTTCCGGACCGTTATCACTTGTGAAGAAGACGAAGGTTTCCTTCTCCTTCCCCATTTCCTTGAGACCATCCAACAGCTTGCCTACAGCCTCATCCAAGCCAGTTACCGCCGCGCAATAGATTTGCATCCGCTCCTTGAGCTCTTCCGGAGGTATCGCTTTGAGGTAGTCTCGCATGTAGAGAGGAAAGTCATTGGGGGCAGGTTCCAGGTCGGCATAGACAGCCAACTCCTCGGCAGTCGGAATCAGTTTGGCATGGGGCACCAGTGTCCAGGCATTAATATAGACTGGATTATCTGGATGATTTTTCATGAAGGCCAAAACCTCATCCACAATGAGTTCGCTGGAATAAGCACGGTAATGCTTCTTGTCCCGATCTGGATATTTCTTCTTATCTGGAGAGCGCGTAAAATGATGCTTGCGATTCACATCACTAAAGTAGGTGTGATAAGTCCTAAAATCATCGAAACCATAATGGGAGGGATTAGGAATCTCATTTTTAAAGTGTTTGGGAGCAGCAGAGAGGTGCCATTTACCAAAATGCGCCGTCTTGTAGCCATTCTCTTGCAGAGCACGCGAAACCTGAGGAACATTGGGATCTAGAAAGACAGGCATCTTATACTTATCAGCTTGTACCTTTTTTCCAGGGAAAGCAGAATGCACTGATTGTCTCGCCGGAAATTGGCCCGTCTGAAAAGACGCTCGAGTGGGTGAACACACCGGTGACGACACATAAAAATTCTCAAAGAAGGTGCCTCCCTTGGCCATTCGATCAATATTAGGAGTCTTGACGTAAGGGTGATCCGTCAAACTGAGATCTCCAAATCCTAAATCATCGGTTAAGAAGAGGATGATGTTAGGTCGTTCCGCTTGGCCCATTGAAGAGAACGGCAAGGCAAACAGAAGAGCTGAAAGAATCAGCTGATAGGCAAACAACTTCAGCAATTTGCAACGGATAGGTTTCATCTTAAAATACATCTTCAAAATAGTTAATACTTCCGGTGTGATCGTCTTGATCAAGGCTGCTTACCACAACCACGTGCTCATAAGCGGGTATATCGACGTCAATGGCCACAGGTTGACCAGGCAAATTAGTTGCTCCTGACTCTTCCCAACTCTTATGCAGACTGCTTGTATTGATCGTCAGACTCCAAAAATTCCCCGTATATCGCCGGGTGGCACCCGTTAAATTTTTGATGACCCGGAATTTGCGATTGGGTTCCACGAACTCCAACACCAAGAAGTTGGGATTTCCGGCCAGGACATTGTTGGAGCTAGTGACAAAACCTTGATTCTTGCGAATGAATTCAACAACCGCCCAGCGTTTCGTTCCGTTAGAAAAATTGATCACGGTATCGTTCTGATTGTCTTGCGCGTCATGCAAACGGAACAAGAGACCGTAATCATCACCTGGACTTTTCTGCATGCCAATCCTCTGTGAGGTATGACTCCCCCCAAAGTTGTCCTGGTGAATCTTGAAGGAAAGATCACCAAAATCATAACCGCCAAATGTATTTGCTGTTAGATTGTGGTAAGCACCCAGAATTGGTTTCCTCCCTCCCGTCAAGATGACACGCATCGCGAGTCCATAGACGCTCTCTGGTTGCGTATTGGTCACCTGGGCAATGCCAATGACACGATCTGCCGTCATCACCCAGACTTGTTGGCCTCTCCAATTAATGGGCGCCTGCCAGTTTGCCACGGCAGCACCATTTAACCTCGCGGATACATTGTAGCTGCTTGCCAGGGTCGCAAACTTTTCACGGGTGATGGTGGAAGTCTCCTCATCCTGAGAAAGGAATCGATACACACCATCAAAAGCACTCCGCGCCCAATCATTCGAGGTGCCTTGCTTCACTTTGACCTCCAGGCAAATTCCATCGAGTGCGGATTTGAGCGCTGTCTTGTTAGCAAACGGGCCTAGCGTCATTGCTCCAATGAAGGTGTTCTTTCCACCGTTCCTACCCTGATACCCCTGGTCCTCCTGTCCCGGTCCCGGTTTCTGTGGATCTCTCCCCGTCGCGACAAACGCCCAATTTGGCCAACGCCCCCTTGGTCCTTGGATTGCCCGATCATACAAAATGAAATTTGTGGGCGGCGTAACGACTGAAGGGGTTTGACCATTGATCGCATAAAGCAATCCGTGGAGGAGCGAATATTCACGGTCGTAGCTATTCTCAGCCGCTTGGCCAAAGAAGTAGTTAAGCCCATCCTGATACAGATAAGCCCTGGCCAGTGCCGAATCAGTACCGCGAATCCCATTATAGGAGTGCTTGTAACTAATCGCGGTGGATTGCTCTTGAAAGCCCTCAGGTTCAACAGAAAGGGGCACATAAGGAAGTGTTTTATCTAAAGCCTGTTTGACCTCAGGGGAGCCAGTCAAATACCACCACCACATAAAACTCATGATGCTAACATCATGATAGGTGGGCACCTCGTTATTGAAACCCACATAAAGCGTTCCTCCATCCTCGATAAAGGCTCTGGACATCAGCAAATCAATCGCATCTTTGGCTTTCAAGATGTAATCGGTTCGATCAAGAGCAATACCCCCAAAGTAGATGGCCAAGGCCATTCTGATGTCACCGTTAAGCCAGAGATCCGCTAGAATGTGATCATCATAGATCTTAGTATGAGTCAGCTGTTGATCACAAAAAGTCGTGATCGCATTTTCCCAGCTCGTCTTTTCCTGAGAGGTAATGTCGGACGGCTTATGCTTTTTCAATAGCATGTACGCATAGGCAGCTTGAAAGGAACCCGCGATATCGATGGAAGTTGGATTCTGCGCCCAGCTCGAAAAACGAGCGTCCAAGAGGGTCTTCAAACGGGCGAGATAAGCTGAATCATCCAGATAGGGACTATCGGGGTGAAGATACGCATAGGCTGCGTTTAGGACTTCAGCCCCCTCTTTAAAGTTATTGTTGGCACCATTGGCGACTGTGTCGCCGACCTTAACATCGTCATAAAGATCGTCATAAACAGGGAAACTCGAATCCAAGCTACCAAAAGAGACGGACGAGAAATCGCCTAGATGAGCTTGTGACAACGACCACGTATCGCCATTTATTTGCAAACTAGGCGTATTGGTCAAATGGTAGACGCCAGTTACCGTGTTTGAACTAACGCCGGTGAAGATATGCTCCGCTCGATTGGTATAGACCACTCCTGATCCATCATTACTTTGATAAGTAGCGACCATCCTGAACGAGTATGTTCCGCCCGTGATTTCCATGAGCGTAAGCGTCATGGTCACGTTAATTTTTGCATTGGGAGTTGTGCTCTCGTTGAACTGCAACTCAGGCTGAGATAGAAAATCCCAATAGACATCCCCAACGACTGTACCTCTTGAAAACGGATTGCCGTTCGTATTCGCGGCAAAGCGAGCATCTGTTGCCGTACCGTAGCCCGTGATAAAATGCAGGCAGGCACTGGAGCCAAAATCAAAGCCAGAACGAAAACAGATCGGCGCGTCCGTGTTGTTGTCGATAGATTCCAGCGTGTATGAATAGACGAGAGTATCGCCAACGTTTGCTAAGGCGGCTGCTTGGCTAAAGCCGCTTTGAATCCCAATGTCGGCGCGTCCATCCGTATCAACGCTGTAGGTAACGGTTCCTCCTTGGTTCGTAAGACTCGTGATGCTTGCATCACTATCGTTTCCTAGCTTGGCGAATGTCGTTAATGACGGACCTTGCGCCAACAGTCTCACATCAACACAGAAATGAAAGATGAGCAGGAACAGAGGTAAAATGGATGTCAGCTTATCGTGGTATCGAAGAGTCATCTTGTTTCCCGGTGAGTGGTTACCTTGTCTTCAAGTCACGCCGACTTGGAGCGCCTGTACAACGACACTTGCAACTGTAATTTGTACAGCGGAAAGTAG